>QIAL01000336.1 GCA_003225535.1 Acidobacteriota bacterium
CATCCATTGAGATTACCTACTTTGCACCCGTGACCGGGCCCATGACGAAGATGGTGTTGCCGGACGGGTCGAGCAAGTCGAACGTCCTCGCGCCCCACTCTTCATCCATTGGCGGTCGCAAGACGTCCACCTTCGAGCTCCATTCACGGTAGTAGCTATCGGTCTCATCGACTTGAAACGCGACACAGCCATTTCGACCGTGCCCTTTCATCGGACTATCCAGGGTTAGTTCGATCGTTCCGCGCGCAACCCCAAGCAGTCCGGAATGCCCGTCCTCGGACACCTCGAACGTTACGTGGAACCCCAGCCGGTCAACGTAGAATGCTTTAGCCGCTGCGAGGTCCTCAGTTGGAAGAATGGGGATGGCTCTCTCCATGATTTCAAAGTATCACTCTTGCGGGCGACGGTTCGAGAAAACTGGGAAGACTCGGGACAGACGGGGAAGACTGGGACGGACGAGACGTTCCACTAGCTTTCCACCGTGCCTTGTGACGAATCTCACACCCCGCTGTGACCTCCGCCCTTGCGCCCAAAGTCAAAAGCGCAGATCATTGCCAAAGCGAAAGCAGTGTAAGCAGGAATCGCCCGGTAGAACCTAAGTCCTTGCGGCTCAAGATTTTACCCCTAAGCTGCTGAGCCCCAAGATTTTGCCTGACATGTTCCTCTAACTCGATGATCCCAATAGACCAGGGGGGAGGGGGTATATCCCAGAACTGCACCCATTCCCAAAATGAAACTGAGCTTTTTGCTCAAACCCTCTAAGAGTTTTGAAAGGGTGCGGCTTGCAGCCGCACCGTCGAATCCCTAACGAAAACCAGGGCTTTAAGCCCCTGAGGTTCGATTCCAAACAGCAGCTCTCCGCGGCAACGTGTTTCCGCCGCCGCATCCTCGGACAAAGAAAGCCCACCTTCCCCTAATAAGAAGGTGGGTAAACGCAAGGAAGCAAGGTGAACACGAAGCCGAACTAAGCACATCCGGTTTACGCGACGGCCTCTTGCTTCGTCCGATCAGATTGGGCAGCTTTCTTTCCCAGGAACTTCAGCAGCGCTGCATTCACTTCTTCGGCATGCGTCCATGCGACATTGTGCGGTCCGTCTTTGATCACCACCAGTTCGGCCCCTTTGATCATCTGAGCGGTCCGCTGTCCCGCCGCCGAGAATGGCACGATCCGGTCTGAGTCGCCGTGGATCACGAGCGTCGGCACATCGATCTTCGCCACATCCTTGCGAAAATCTTCATGCCACGTCGGTACGCATGCGAGACTCGCGTACGGCGAAGCAATCGCAGCGGTGTTCCAGTTCGCCTGAATGGCCTGCTCGCTGACGCGTTTTCCCAGGTGAACATCCGTGTTGTAGAAGTTCTTGAAGAACTCGGTGAAGAACGCGTAACGATCGGCGCTCACCGCTTTCTTGATTCCTTCAAATACCGCACCATCAACGCCCTCCGCATTGTCTGCCGTCTTGAGCAGATACGGAGGAACGCCGCCAATGATCACCGCCTTGCTGACCTGCTTCGTTCCGTGCTTTCCGATATAGCGAGCCACTTCGCCTCCGCCCATCGAGAAGCCAACAAGAATCGCGTCCTTCAGCTTCAAGTGCGTGATCAGGTGATGCAGGTCTTCGGCGAACGTGTCGTAGTTGTATCCGGTTGTAGGCTGGCTCGATTTGCCGAATCCGCGCCTGTCATACGCGATCACGCGATATCCAGCATTGAGTAGGACTGGTACCTGTTTTTCCCATGACGCGCTGCTCAGCGGATAGCCGTGGATCAGCACCACAGGCTGTCCGGAACCGTGGTCTTCATAGTGAAGATGGATGGAAGTGAAATTCTCTTTTCCGACATCAATGTACGACATGGAGCGCCTCCTGGTATTTGGTGAAACCGAGAAGTTAACTGGTCGTTGAAGATTGTGCTGTTCAGTAGATGCTATACCTGCCGCCCAAGTTTCGTCTTCTGGACGGTTTTTCACGACGCTCGAATCTCCTGCTAGACTCAAAGTTTTGGGAGGTCGCACGTGCAGCCCGTCTATATTCTCTCCGCCGTCCGGACGCCCATCGGAAAGTTCGGCGGCTCGCTCGCCTCGCAGACCGCAGCCGACATGGGCGTCGCCGCGGCCCGAGCTGCAATCGAGCGCGCTGGTGTGCGTCCTGAGCAGATCGAGGAAACGATCTTCGGGAACGCTCGTCAGGCTGGAGGCGGACCTAATCCAGCCCGGCAGATTTCGGTTCGCAGCGGCGTGCCGCAGGAAGTTCCCGCCTTCACCGTGAACAAAGCTTGCGCGTCGGGAATGAAGTCGATCGCGCTTGCCTATCAGGCGATCCTTCTCGGCGAGTCGAGTTGCATTCTCGCCGGAGGTGCCGAGTCCATGTCGCGCCTACCTTATTATCTCGACGGAGCGCGCTGGGGATATCGTCTCGGCAACCAGGAACTTGTTGACGGTATGTATCGCGATGGATTCTTCTGCCCACTCGCCAAGATGGTGATGGGCGAAACCGCCGAAGTCCTCGCCGAGGAGTACAAGATCACACGCGACGAGCAGGACGAATTTGCCCTCGTGTCACAAACTCGCGCCGCCCGCGCCATCGCCGCCGGACGCCTCGATGCGGAAATCGTCCCGATAACCATCGAGGGCAAGAAAGGCTCCACGACTTTTGCCCGTGACGAGCATCCGTTCCCCGATGCGAGCATGGAGAAGCTGGGGAAACTGCCTCCCGTCTTTTCGAAAACCGGAACCATCTCCGCGGGAAACTCTTCGGGTATCACCGACGGCGCAGCAGCCATGGTCATTGCCAGCGAACACTTCGTGAAGCAGAACAATCTCAAGCCGCTGGCCCGCATCGCAGCCGTCGCTTCCGCCGGAGTCGATCCGCGTACGATGGGCATCGGTCCCGTGCCGGCGCTCCAAAAGCTCGCAGACAAGCACAACCTCCGCATGCACGAATTCGGACTTGTCGAATTGAACGAAGCATTCGCCGCCCAGGTCCTCGCCTGTGATCGCGTGCTGAACTTCAATCGAGACCGCCTCAACGTCAACGGAGGCGCGATCGCTCTCGGACATCCCATCGGTTGCACGGGAACTCGAATCACGGTGACGCTCTTGCACGAGATGCTGAAGCGCAACACAAAAAAGGGTGTGGCCACGCTGTGCGTCAGCGGCGGCATGGGTATGGCGCTCGCGCTGGAAAACGCGGTCTAGAATCCCGTGGCTGACGGCCCGCAATTTCGTGTCGCCGAAACATCCGACGGCGAACTGCTCCTCGACTTCATGCAGGCGTACTACGCTTTCGACGGCCACGGCTATGATCGCGAGAAAGCCCGCGCCGCCGTCATCGAGTTGCTCCAGAATCCCAACTGCGGTCGCGCCTGGCTCATTCTCGACGGCGATTCTCCTGTCGGCTACGCGGTGCTCTGCTTCGGCTACAGCCTCGAGTGGCTCGGCCGCGATGCGTTCGTCGACGAGTTCTATCTGCGCGAGGAGTACCGCGGCCGCGGCTGGGGTAAGAAGTCCATGACTTTCCTGGAAGACGCTGCCCGTGGACTCGGGGTGAGAACACTCCATCTCGAAGTGATGGAGGGGAACAGCGCAGCCCTGCATCTGTACGAGACGATTGGATTCCACAAACACCAAAGTGCATTCCTGTCGAAGAAAAATGCTCCAATATTGCGACACGTGACCATCGAATGGACATCCGCGTAAAGCCTGGCCGCGTCCGTAACACTTGATGACCGCACATCTTTTCACATGGACATCCCTCGATTGTGTAGAATGCCTCGGGCCAAAAAGGACTCAGGCAAAACAGGAGGAAGATCGCATGTATCCACTCTGCCGTGCAATCAGAGGGATGTTTGCAGTGCTGGTCGTTTTCGTTCTCACCGTTTCACCCTTCGCATTCTCACAAAACGCCGCCCCCGCCGCCGAAGACAGTCCTGTCTTCAAGGCATTCAGTCAGTTGAAAGGGCAGACGAGCTATCGCATGACCATCAATATCGAATCCAAGGATCCGCGCATGGCTCAGATGGCGGCGATGGGTATGGGCATGGGCACGATCGAAAAGCTGGTGCAGGGAAACACGACGCAAGTAGTCATGCATATGAAGTTTCCAGCCATGGATCAGGGTGGAGCGATGGACGACTGGGAATTCCGCGCAGTGGCGAAAGACGGACGCGCCGCCCGCTTGATCACATCACCAGCAGTGCCGCGACTGCTCAAACGCAACGATCAGATGCTCGACATGCAGATGGCGATGATGGAGAAGCAGGCCGCAACCAGTGTGGCGCAGGCATTATCGCAAGGTCCATTGGGAGCGATTAGTGCGGCCGTGCAGGGAGCCTCGGCAGCAGCCAGCATGGCAGGGGCAGTCGCGCTCAAAAGAAAAGCCCATGAGTTTTTCTCCTGGCAGTGTGTGCCGGGGGCCGGACAGTCCACGGAAAAAACTGCGCCGCAATTGACTGACCTGCGTGCGGTCCCTGATGAGAAGGTGGGCGAAAGGGCTGCCGCTGCTTACGAGTTCTCTGTCAACGAAAGCGGAAAATCTCAAGGTCCGGTTCGATTGCTCGTGGCTAAAGACAGCGGATTGCCCCTTCGTATCGAAATGAGCGATCCGCAGGGACACGGCAGCGTCCACATGGATTACACCGACTTCAGCAAAACGGCGCAGATCGAGATTCCCGACTGCCTTTCGAAGTGATCTGATGCTTTGATTATTGGCGCCCGGGTCCGCACTTCGCGGGGCCCGGGAGCGGTGTCGCATTGCGCCGGCGATATCCCGCCACTATACTCAATTCAGAATTCTTCTCCGGAGCAGTGATGCCCCTATCCGCAGTGATCGTCGATGACGAGCAACTTGCCCGCGACGAGCTTGCCTACCTCCTGAAAAATGCCGGCGAGGTCAACGTGGTGGCTCAGGGCAAGAATGGCCTGGAAGCAATCAATCTGATCAAGGAGCATAATCCTGATCTGGTTTTTCTCGATGTGCAAATGCCGGGATTGGACGGATTCGGGGTTATCAAGAAGCTACTCGACAAGAAAGTCCCGCTTCCGAAGATCGTTTTCGCAACTGCCTTCGATCAATATGCGGTAAAGGCTTTCGAGGTGAACGCGGTTGATTATCTGCTGAAGCCGTTTGACAAGAAGCGCGTCGCGCAGGCCATCCAAAAGGCCCGCGTGCAGCAGGATGCGAACGCGACTCCCGGCGAAAAGTTCGAGACTCTGGTGCGGATGCTCGAATCCCAGAAGCAACCTGCCTCAAAGGTCCTGCTGAAAGCCGTCGGCCGCATGTTTCTCGTGGACCAGAAAGACATCTGCTACGCGTGGATTGAAGACGGCGTGATCACAGTCGTGACTGCGGGCACAGCAGGAATGGAGGGCCAGTCCAACTGCCGGACGCTGGAAGAGTTGCTGGACAGTCTCGACACGAAGCTTTTTTGGCGGGCCCACCGTTCGTACCTGGTGAACATCAACCGTATCCGCGAGGTGGTGCCCTGGTTCAAGAGCTCGTACCAGTTGCGAATGGACGACAAGAAGCAGACCGAGATCCCGGTCAGCCGCGCTCAAACCAAACGGCTGCGCGAGCTCTTCGGACTCTAGACGCGCTCCGCGGTATTCGACCCCGAAAGCCGATTCAATCTGAGGTGTCGAGCCGATATTTGGCGTCTGCCCAACCCTGGCCGCAGCCGCCACTCGACCTGCGATGTCCAACAATCCTTCAATCAGCATTCCGGTGTACATAATTTCCCGCTTAGAACCTTTGCAAGAAAAAGCCGGAGAGTGGCGGTGAGAGAGATAGCCGCTCTCCGGCGTTGGGGGAAGGGCTTACACAGCCAGTGCCTCCAGGGCCGTGCGGTCCTTGATAACCAACATTGGTCCGTCCAGTCGAATCAACCGCTTCCTTCGCAGGGTACTCAGAAGCCGGGTCACGGTTTCGCGGGAGGCTCCAATGCGCATGGCCATTTCTTCGTGGGTCATCGGTGTAGGCCTCGAGCCGGCCTCAGTGTCTTCTCCGTCGCGAACGGATTGAGAGAGCAATAATCGTGCCAGTTTGCCGGCCGAAGAGCGCGTCAGTACCAGATGGTGAATGTCGCGATAAGCCGATTGGTAGTCGCGGCTCAGGCATTGTGCGGTATGCAGCCCGATCTCGCAGTGGCTCTGCACGAGTTCCAGAAACTGCTTTCGATCGACAAAGTTGAGGTGGCAGGGGGTCGCCGTCTCCGCAGTGGTCTCATAAGTCACGCCGGAGAGCGTCGCGCTTAAGCCCAGCGCCTCCCCTGGCCCGGCAGTTTTCAGAATCAGGATTTTGCCCTCGCGCGACGTGGTCGAAAGGTTCACCTTTCCCGAGCACACGATGAACACTCCGCGTGGAGTTTGTCCTTCCACGAACAGGATGGCGCCAGCGGGCAGCACGCTTTTGTGGCTGGCTTTGCTCAATGACTCCAGCGTCGGCTGGGAAAACGCGCAAAAGCGCCCGCTTTCGTACTCGGGACACTCGCAGCAATCTTCAATAATGTCGAGTCCATAAGGCGCTTTCATTTCGTCCTCCGCTCGAGGTTGGCGCTTCCGGGGGGAAGGTGTTTCGGCCAGCCCGATTCCGCCAGATGGCGCGAACTGGAAAGCAGAGCCCGAGCGTGCGACCGCGTCTCACTATGGGAGCTTTGGGCGGCCCTAAGAATTTCCCAACCTGCGCTCGGTTCTTCGCTCCTCTCCCACTCCATGTGACACGCGAACAGGTAGAGCGGATCAATCTCTTGAGGGTGGGCCTGCGGTTTTGGTTGCGGCGCGGTCTGTGGGGATGCGACCTGGCGAGCGTCCTCAAGTATCGTCCACCTGATATCGGGGTTGCTACGATCCCCTACCGATCGGCATCGGCGCGCCCTCGGGACCGTGACTACCGGTTCTACACTTCGGCTGGAAACGCTTGGCGTAAGCGTCTGCGGCGTGCTTAGTTGTAACACTACTATGACTCCACCCGTGGCGACTTGAGCCGCCCTCAGGTCTGGGACTTTAGGATTGCATCTTTCTGCTTAGGCGAGACTTGCAACCTGCGGCCAGAGGCAGACACATAGCATGTGCACGTAGCTTTCCGAAAACGGCACTAGAAAGGGACGCCGCAACTTCCCTGTTTGGAACGAGTTCCGAAATAGGATGGCGGGTTGGGATGGTCTGAATTCTGCCGCTTTTTCGGCAGCCGCCGATTAGCCGTCACATCTGGGGCTACCCCGGTTTGCGTTCGGGGTCGGAAAAATCTTCCCGCTTGATCCCCAGTCGCTGCATCTTTGACTGCAAGGTTGACCTCTTTAGGCCGAGCCTTCGAGCGGCTCCATCGGGCCCAGATAGAACTCCTCGCGTCTCTCTCAACACTCGGATGATGTGCTGTCTTTCAGCCGTATCGAGAGTGCGGTCGCCCTCGGTTCGGGATTTGCCCTGAGCCCGCAGTTCAGAAAGCGGAACCCGCAATGCGTTTCCCTCGCTCAAAATCACAGATCGTTCCATAAGGTTTTCAAGTTCGCGGACATTGCCTGGCCAATCGCATTGCATTAGGGCTTTCATTGTTTCCTTCGGAATTGTCTCGATATATCGGTCCATCCGACGCGCAAATTTGTGGACGAAATGGCGGATCAGCAAAGGGATATCCTCGCGACGCTCCCACAACGAGGGCACACGGATCGGGAAAACGTTCAGCCGGTAGAAAAGGTCACTGCGGAATTTCCCCTGCGCGATACTTTCCGGCAGGTTCCGGTTCGTGGCTGCCACCACCCGCACTTTCACCTTGACCGTGTGGTTGCTGCCCAGACGTTCGAACTCCTGATCCTGGAGCACCCGCAGCAGTTTGGGCTGCAATTCGGTTGAAATCTCACCCACCTCGTCAAGAAACAACGTTCCCCCATGTGCCAATTCGATGCGCCCGATTTTGCGGCTAATGGCACCGGTGAAGGCGCCTTTCTCATGCCCGAACAATTCGCTCTCCAGAAGGCCGGTGGGGATCGCGGCGCAGTTAACTTTGATGAACGGTCCATCCTTGAGGCGGCTCATGCGATGTATCGCATGGGCCACCAGTTCTTTCCCCGTGCCGGTTTCCCCCAGAATCAGCACGGTCGCCTCACTGGCCGCGACCGTTGCGACCTGGTCGAGTACCTGCCTAAGTGCAGCACTGTCTCCAACGATCTCAGGAAACTGCCCTTCGGACCGTGTGTGTCCCTCAAGGTAGCTTCGCTCCTCTCCCAGCCGCTGCTTGAGCAGGTCGATTTCAGCCGCGGTGCGGCGGTTTTCGATAGCTACGGCCAGCTGGTTTGCCACCTGATTGATTAACTGCACGTCTTCCGTACGGAACGCATCCGGGCGAGTGCTTCCGAGAACCACAACTCCTAATGCACCTTTCGGACGCATGAGTGGTACACAGCAGAAGGATTGAAGTCCCTCCGCCAGCAGACCTTTCGCGACTTCATCGTCGAAGCCCTGCAATTGCTCCTGCGAGAAGACCATCGGCTTGCGTTCTCGCATCGACCGCCCGACCGGAGTTTCGCTCGGGCTGACCTGTACGGCGGGCATCAGGCCTTTGCTCAGCGGAAAGTCCGTTGCCTGGTATACAAGGAGCCCAGTCCCGGCGTCATGCAGTGCAAACGTCGCAAACTCCTGGTACAGCACACGGCGAAGGCTAGCGGAGACTCTGGGAAAGACCTGCGCGACATCCCAGTTTGACGAAAGCAAGCTGGTTACGTCGGTTAGCATCTGCAGCCGCTTGGTTTCCTGGCGCAACAGGCGATCAAGCTGTTGAACAGACTCCTCGAGTACTCTTGGCGCCGTAATCTCCAGTACAACCGCTCCAACCCCGCTCAGTGTTCCTTGCGCACCCATGATGGGAAGATAATGAGCGATCCAGTGGCCGCTTTCCGTCCTCGAGGGAAGCTTTCCCGAGACCTCAAATCCCAGTGGCCGCCGGATCTCGAGCACTTCGGAAATCTTCTTCTCTACCGGGTCGGCAACTTCTCCCAAAATCTCCCGCACCGTTCTTCCCAAATGGTCCTCTGCGGGGACGCCGTTCATCTGGGCTAACGTTCGGTTGATTGCGATGTAATGAAGACTTGGATCGAGAATGCAGAGCCCCACATTCGATGCTTCGAAATAGGCAGAGGCAAGCTCGTCGAGCTCGGTCAGAGCTTCCGGATGCTGAGATGAGACGAACATTCCCTCCGTCCAGGCCTTGCGTTCACTCATCATCGCCGAAGACCTCACCCGGCGGGCCTGCCTCTTCGTGTGCAGTCAGCCCTCTATGAGTCTCCAGCGTGCAAGCAGCATCCGCTTGGTTCTGATGATTCCTCGTCCTGAAGCTTGTCCGCACGGGAATTGACGCGATGAAGGCGTCGAGATTGATCGAAAGCAGAACCGGCCGGAGGGAGCGCAGATCAATGTGTCGGAGAAGGTGACTGTGGCAACGGTAGTTTAAGGCTCTTCCTTGGCGGTGTGCGTGAGATGCGGACAAAAGCCCACAGCCGCGGGTTATCTGCGCGGAGAACCTGATTGAGAGGTTCACTAGAGACAAATACTCCTGTGACCGCCTCCCCCTCAAAAGGCAGAACATTCCTTCGTTTGCTTAATCCCCGAATTATACCCATGCCGTCAAGAAGGAGACATAAGTTTTGAGCGCTGTTCCATTTTCGTAAATTACAGAACGGATTCCGTGCCGACGTTCTGGGCATTCCCACAAACCTGCTTCCCACCGGGAACTATAATCAGGGAAATGGCTAGGGGATGGGAGAGCAAATCCGTCGAAGCCCAGCAATCAGAGGCCAATGAAAAGCCTACGCAGTCTCGGCCCAGACTGACGGCAGAGGAGGCGGCCCGCGTCCGAGAACGCGAGGCTCTCCGATTGTCGCGCCAGAGAGTGCTGCAGCAACTCGAGCGGGCCGCGAATCCGCGACACCGTTTACTTCTGGAAAGTGAACTAGCCGATCTGGATCAAAAACTCGCTGCTATGAGATCAAGTTAGTACGAACCTGCCCATCAGGGGTCACGTATAATAATGGCTTTATGACAGCCTACGTCTACGTTTCTCTCAAGAAGAGTGTTCTCGACCCCCAGGGCAAAACGATTCACGGCGCACTCAAGAAAATGGGATACAAAGGCCTGGAGAGCGTCCGGCAAGGAAAATATTTCGAGCTCACGCTGGACGGAGGCCTGAGTCGGGAAGAGGCCCAGTCCGAAGTTGAACGTATCGCCCGCGAGGTCCTGACCAATCCTGTCATTGAAGAGTTCCGTTTCTCTCTGGCTGAATAAGCCGGGTCTCCGAGGTCGAAAATGTGTGGCATCGTCGGTTACGTCGGCAAGAAAAGTGTCGTTCCCGTCATCATTGAAGGTCTGCGGCGGCTGGAATATCGCGGTTACGACTCAGCAGGAATCGCAGTGTCCGGCAACGGAAGTGGTCTGGAAATTCGCCGTGCTGAAGGCAAGTTGCGAAATCTGGAAGAAGCGATCCGGCAGAAGCCACTCCACGGCACCTACGGCATAGGCCACACGCGCTGGGCTACGCACGGCCGTCCGACCGAAGAAAACGCTCATCCTCATCGCGATTGCACCGGCAAGATTGTGGTTGTGCACAACGGGATCGTAGAGAACTATCTCAGCCTGAAGAAGAAGCTCACTGAGGAAGGGCACAGGTTCACCACCGAAACTGACACGGAAATCATCGCGCACCTCGTCGAGAAATATTCCACTGCGTCCGGCAACGGTCATCGCGTATCCCTGGAAGACGCAGTTCGGCAGACGGTGAAACAAATCTCCGGGGTGTTCGCGCTCGCTGTGATCTCCACGGATGAGCCGAATAAGATCGTCGCCGCGCGCAACGGTCCCCCCACAGTTATCGGTCTCGGTGATGACGAGTATTTCGTTGCTTCCGATGTGCCGGCGCTTTTGCAGCACACGCGCGACATTTTCTTTCTGGCCGACGGCGACATGGCCATCGTCACCGGAGATGGCGTGCAACTCACCGACTTCAACGGCAAGCCTGTGGTCCGCCAGGTGCAGCACATCACCTGGGACCCCATCATGGCGGAAAAGGGCGGCTTCAAGCACTTCATGCTCAAGGAAATTTACGAGCAGCCGCGCGCGGTCCGGGACACCACTCTGGGCCGTGTTTCGCAAGACACGGGGCACATCTTTCTGGACCAGATGGAGATCACTGACGCCGAGTTTCGGACGGCTGAGAAGATCAACATTCTCGCTTGCGGAACCAGTTGGCACGCCGGGCAAGCCGGTAAGTTCATGATTGAATCGTTGGCGCGTGTGCCCGTGGAAGTCGACTATGCGAGCGAATGGCGCTATCGAAATCCCATCGTCGAGCCCAACACGATCACGCTGGTGATTTCGCAGTCGGGCGAAACCGCCGACACCATCGCGGCGCAGCGGGAGGCGAAGTCGAAGGGCTCGAAGACGCTTGCCATCTGCAACGTTGTTGGTTCGATGATCACGCGGGAGGCTGCAGGAACCATCTACACGCACGCTGGCCCTGAAATCGGTGTCGCCTCGACCAAAGCCTTCACCGCACAACTCACCGCCTTGTACATCTTCGCCATGTATCTTGGGCAGGTGCGCGGCGTCATGCCTCTGGAAAAGTCACGCGCCGCCATGCAGGAACTGACCCGCATTCCCGCAAAGCTGGAAAACATTCTCACTCATGACCAGGCGTGCGACGATCTGGCCAAGCGCTATCAAAAAGTCCACGATTTCCTTTTCCTTGGCCGCGGCATTCACTATCCAATCGCGCTCGAAGGGGCGCTGAAGCTGAAGGAAATCTCCTACATCCACGCCGAGGGATATCCCGCCGGCGAGATGAAGCACGGGCCCAATGCGCTGATCGACGAGAACCTGCCAGTGGTCGTCATTGCAACGCGGGACGTAAACAATCCTGACGCAGTGTTGCGCTACGAAAAGACCATCTCGAACCTCAAAGAAGTGAAGGCGCGCTCCGGAGTGGTGATTGCACTGGCGACTGAGGGCGATGAGGAAATCAAGGAAGCGGCGGACCACGTCTTATTCATTCCGTCCGCGCCGGAAGAACTCTCGCCGATCCTCGAGATTGTTCCCTTGCAGTTGCTCGCCTATCACATCGCGGTGCGGCGAGGCTGCGACGTGGATCAACCGAGAAATCTGGCGAAATCGGTAACCGTCGAATAGGGTGTAGCCCTAGAAATCTTCAGCTTCGATGTCGGTATGGGTAAAATCGATTCCCTTGAAGAGCAGAGGCTCGTCCAGGTCTTTGGCCAGGGCATAGGCGAAGCAATCGCCGAAGTTGAGTCCGGCTTTGTGACGTCCTTTGCCGAAATCGCGGTAAGCTTGACGCGCGATTTGCGCCTGTTGTGGCGTGACCGTTTCAATTCTCATTCGCACGTCGCGAATTAAGTCGTCCAGACGGCGGCTCAGCACTGGATTCCGATTGCTGTCGGTCACGACGCCTGCCTCGACGTAGGTGACAGCGGATAAGCGGCAGACTTGCGACCGTTGCATGGCCTCACTGATCGCGACCGCGTCGGGCTCGTTCCGCAGAACCGCGATGATTGCCGAGGTGTCGACGATCATTTCGGCAGTCCCTTCTCGTCATAGAGCAGGTCACCGTGGTCGATGGAGCGGTACGGTTCCTTCCAGAGCGGACCGCACTCCTTGGCAATCTTCATAATGCGCTCGACCATGTCTTGTTTGGAATCGGCGCGAACTCGCTCCAGGCGCTCTCGGATTGCCTCACTCACGGCCGCGGTCATGCTTTCGCCGGTTGCCCGGGCTAGTTCTCGCGCCATGCGGTGGGTCTTTTCGTCCTTGATATTCAAACTCATGGCACCTTTCTACCTCTGCGATCTACCATTCTACCATAGATTACCCTCCTCCTAAATTTGGGTCCCCAGAAGCGCTAACTCAGGCAGGCTTCATCCATTCCATTACGTGGAACCACGGCACACGGCGGTAGGCGGTTGCTTTCGCGCTGTGCGGCTTGAGCATGCGGCAGAAGCGGCCTTCGCCACAACCAACATCCAGGGCTTTTTGTGGTGACCTCGAGAGGGCGCGGGGTAGCATGACCGGGTCGAGCACATAACGGCGTCCAAAATCGCCAAATTCGCCCATGTCGGCGATCCAAGCGTCCGCCGACGCCTGCCAGCAATTGTCCATGCTGAACATAATATCGAAGGGTATATTCAGACTTGTCTTCGAGGAATTCTGCCTTTAGTTAGCGCTTACGCGGCGGGCCCGTTTAAGCACTTTCAGTAAACACGTACTCATGCTGCCCGTCGCGAATGACCAGCACGCTCTTCCCGGAACGTTCCCCGACCACAAACTCAAATCCTTCAGTTCCAGGATCGATGGTGATGAACGACGTGGTCCCGTCGTCATTCTTGCGCGACGCCACGCTGCTCTTCCACTCGCCGAGATCGAAGATGGTAGCTCCGTTACTGGACCGCACCTCGAGATCGCCGAGTTCCTTGCTCACGTAGTGCTTGGCCAAACTAGCCACCATGTCGGGTGCTGCCGGGACCACCAGTCGTTCCCGCTCCTTCGCGAGTTCGGCTTTGTGAGCTGCCGCACCCGCAGCGATATCCGCCTCAGCTTCGGGTTTGCCATCGAAAAGAATTTCCAGCAGTCGTCGGCTGAACGGACCTTCCAGCATGCCGCCGTTGTCAGCGTTGGTAAGCAGGACGGCTCCGACGCCATACTCGGGTAACGCCCACCAGTTGCTCTTGAACCCGGACATACTCCCGCCGTGACTCACCACTTGAACTCCGTAGGTATGGTCGGTGATCAGGCCCATTCCATAACTCGCGTCTTCGCCGAGTTGAACCTGCGGTGTGCGCCGCATCAGCAGGTTCTCCGCCGATACGAGGCGCTTGCCGTTGGGCAGCTTGCCCTGTGCGAGTTCAAGTTGTACGTAGTGACTTAGGTCTGTTGCCGACGTCCACACTGCACCCGCTGGACGCGCCGGCAGAATCGAATAATTAATGCCCATACTGGCGACGCTAGGCCTCCCATCAATATCGTCGCCGTGCGGCGTCGCGTGATTTCCCGCCAATGCCTTTGCGTAATCGAAGGTTGTCGACTTCATCCCCAGCGGATCGAAAATCATCTGCTGCATCGCAGCGTCATAGGCCGCGCCAAGTTCGCGGTCCGGATACACGATGTGTCCGCCGATGTAGCCAGCGGCTGCCGCCATCAGATTGCTGTACTGAAAGACTTCACCGAACTTGCTGGTGGGTTGCATCGTGCCGAGCAGAGCTATTTCAGATTGCGGAGTGGCGTTCTTGTATTCGAAGAGCCATTCCAGGTCCTGCCGCGGCAAACCCGTGCAGGCGCAGATCAGGTTCTTAATCAGGACCTTCTTGGTCGTATCGGCGTCGCCTAGTTTGAAGGTCGGATACACCTCAATCACCGGCTGATCCCATTTCAACTTCTTCTGGTCGACCAGTTCAGAGAGCAGCAGCGTGGTCATGCCCTTCGTATTCGACGCCGCCATGAAGACTGTGTTCTCGTCCACGCGCTCCGGCTTACCCAGTTCGCGCACTCCGAATCCGCCTTGGTATACGACCTTGCCCTGATCGATCAGGGCGATCGAGACACCGGGAACTCCCAGTTGCCGCATCGAACTCTCGACGAACGCAGTGAGCGTCGCAACGCGCTCTGCATCCAGTGGGTGAGCCTTGCGTCCTGCGAACGACTCGCGCTTGTAGCCCTTGGGACGCAGGCTTTCGAAGACCAGCCCCACCGCCGCCCCGCGTTTCTCAACCGTCGGTTCTGTGCCATCGAGAATCGCCACCGTCCACGAAGTGCCTGATCGGAACGCCAGCGCCACCACCGACGCTCTCTCGTTGGGCGAGGTTTCGTAATCGAAAACCTGTCGCTCGTCCCACCCTTCTTTGGCGGGGCGAGGAGTGACGAGCTTTACGGGACGCTTCGACCCCGGCTTGTAGGCCGCCCATGCCGCCGTCACCGCAGCAGTCGCATCTCCGGCTGGTGCGTCGAAGATCACGATGTGGGTATCCGTTTCCGGCGGTTCCAGGATGACCATATTCTTTCCTGTCGCAATCGACCATTCTTTGGGAACGGTGAACGTTGCTCCACCAGGCGTCACCCGCGGAGTATCGGCGGATACCCGTTCGGGTGCGCTCTTCTCTTGTGCTCCCGTCCGCGGCGTGGGTGAAGATGCCGCTTGCAGAAGGACGTTTGTGTGGAACGCGATGAGAACCGCAAGGGTAACGAAGGCGAGACGCAAACGCTTCATGAGATCTACCTTTCCACTCCGCTGAGTCAGCAGTTC
>QIAL01000180.1 GCA_003225535.1 Acidobacteriota bacterium
CGTCCCAGTTACTTGCAGGTTCGGGGCATTTTGCGGATAGGTAAAAGAGCATACGGGAGCGATCGTCACTAGCGGACTGATGGACGCGCATGCCAGCGTAATGCCCCCGGGCGTGGGAGTAGCGTAACCGTAAACCGGATTCACCGTGACCACGCCCTGGGCGCCGCTGCCGGCGGGTACGCTGGTCGGCGCTACCGAACTGGTCACGCTGAGGGTGAATTGCGGGGTCACCGCCAGAACGGTGATTGGAAGTGCCGGCGTTGTGTAAGTGGTAGTCGGCCCCGTGCCCGTAATCGTGATGTTGTAAGGCTCCGTGCTGGTATCGCTCAGGGTCGTTATCGTCGCGCTCACGCTCCCCGGAGCCGTCACCGAAGAGGGACTCACCGTGCACACCGGGGGATCCGTGGCCACCGCCTGCGACGTGACCTGGCAGGTCAAATTGACGGTGCCGCTGAATCCGTTCACCGATCCCACCTGGATCAGGGACGACGAAACACCTCCCGGTGCCACCGCGTCCGGGTCGAATGATGCCGGCGTGAGCGTGAATTCCGATGTCCCGCCCTGAGCCAGCGCCGACGGGGCGAAGCATGGAAAAGCAAAGGCCGCGGCCATCAGGCACAGGGCAGCAATCCCGTGATGCCCAAAGGCAGATTTCAACTTGGATTCAGACCACTCGGATCTCAACATGAACGGGTTCTGGTTCAACTAGCTTCGATTCCTGGGAATGCAAAAACGCTGCCCGCCACCCGGGCGGATCGTGTTCAGTACGGTTCGAGGTCCCAAGGCACAAGCCAGATGTCCTTGAAACCATGAACTTTGAATGTCCATACTACCATTCCCCGCCATTGCATGATTCGGACTTGAGCCTTCGCGGAAAAGAGAACGGCCGCCTCCCGGATGGAAGGCGGCCGCCCTGATTCGCGATTATTGGACCGTCAACGTTAGCGCCGCGGAGTGGTTCACGCCACCTCCCGCACCGCTCACAGTGATGTTGTAAGTTCCGGGAGTTGTACCGCCGCCACCTCCGCCACCACCACCACCTCCGCCGCCACCGCCGCCGCCGCAGGCAGGCAAGATCATGAGTCCGGCTAGCATCAGTCCGAGCATAAGGAATCCGAAGAGCCTCTTCTGACGCCAACTCAGCCCGGCACCCAGCAGAGTGATGCCAAAGATCGGCAGGAAGAGCGCTGCGAAAACCTGCGTTCGATGATTGGTGGTCGGCAGCGCAAGGCTTGCGCTGGATGCGCCATTCGTCGCGATCGTCAGATTCGAGGTCACGGAACTGCTTCCCGGCGTTATGGACGCACTGGTGAAGTGGCACACAGCTTTGGCAGGAAGACTTCCGCAGGAGAGTGCGACTGCCTGCCCGTAGCTGGAATTGACCGACGATACGGTAACGGTGATCGTCGAGGTCGTCTGACCGCTGGTGGTGGAGATGCTACTCGGGGAAACGGCCACCGAGAAGTCCGCCGGAGCCGCGCCCACTTTGGCAATAAAGCCGTCAGACAAGCCGCTGCCGTAGCTCCCTTGAAGAACGCTAGCCGTGACCGGAAAACCTGTCGAGCTTGCGGTTGACCCTGCTACGTAGGCGTTACTCGATGAGTCGACAGCAATCGCGCCTATCGCACCCTGAGAGTCTTGCCCTAACTGAGCTGCATTTTCGGTGCCCGTCCCGCCCAAGAAACTGGAATACACGACATAGCCTGTGTTACTGAACTCAGTCACAAACGCGTCCGATGTCCCGCTCAGCGAAGATTGAAACGCACCGCTGACTGGGAAGGTCGAAGACGTGGTTCTCCCCGTCACGTATGCATCCGCGAACGAATCCAACGCGATGCCCGTTCCGAAATCGTCTTGATTGCCTCCGTAGTATGTTGAGAATAGGAATTGTGTTCCGCCCGCACTCAGCTTTGTGACAAAGCTGTTTACCGCCGAATTGCCACCAAGTGCACCCTGTGCGGCATTGGCGGTTGGGAAGTTTGAAGAATTTGTGCCTCCTGTGACGTACGCTTCGCCCGCTCCATCAACCGCGACAGATAATGCCTGGTCGGTTCCACTTCCACCTAAATAGGTGGAATAGACCCATCCGGAACCGTCGGCTTTGACTTCCGTAACGAAGCCATCCTCAGTGCCTCCAAACGTCGTCTGAGCCACTCCTGTGGTCGTAGGAAAGTCAGAAGCATCGGTTATGCCAGCAACGTATGCGTTGTTCGAGCTGTCTAACGCGAGCCCCGCGACTAGAGTGGGAGCGGATCCGCCCAAGTACGTGGAGTACAAGAGACCGGTTGCACTTGCGTTGAACTCGGTGACAAACCCCGAAGCTCCGCCGAGATTCGAGATTTGGATGGGAATCTGGGTGGGGAAATTGGTTGACTGAGTCGACCCCGCCACGTACGCGTTGCCCGAACCGTCGACTGCCACGCGGAGAGCGTCATCATTGCCGCTTCCACCTAAGTAGGTGGAGTAACTTAGCACACCCAAGGAGGTTGTTTTCAGCAGAAAACCGTCCAATGGCAAAACTCCGGTGCCGCCTCCAAACGCACTCTGGAAAACGTTAGCTGGGATGGTTGGGAACCCAACTGTGGCATTCCCCACGACATATGCATTGCCCGAGCCATCCACTGCGATGGCCGCGCCCGAGCAATCACCCCCTGTAGCCGAGAAGATGCTGGTGTAGACCAACGATGTTCCCGTAGGGTTGACTTTGGTGACAAATACATCAAAGTTCGGTCCAGCCGGCTTCCCCCCGAATGTAGTGGACTTCGTTTGTCCGGTAACGTACGAGTTACCTGAGCCGTCGACCGTCAGAGCATATGCTTCGTCTTCAGCACCCCCGCCCAAATACGTCGCATAGCTCAACGTCGGATCAATCACCAGCTCTCGTGAGCGATCATATCCACCAAGATTCAGGCCAACTTCGTTCTTGCCCTTTACCTGGAACGCCGCTGCAACAATCTCCCGCTTGCCGTCTTTGTCCTGATACGCCACAGGCTTGTGCAACACGACATCGCCGGCAGACGAGGCGAGCACCAGGTTGCCGCTGGCGTCGGTAGCAAGTTTCTGTGCTCCCTTGAATCCCAAGCCAATCGTCTTCGGATCAGCGCCGGGGCTTACCACGAAATCAAATTCCAGTCCGACGAGTACTGCTTTACGCCCGTGTGCCAATTCTTCGGATCGCTTCCTGTGTAGTAATTAATGACTCCGGGAACTTCATTGCCGGCAACAATTTCCGGCTTCAGATTCCCGCCGACGATCCGCATGTCGATGGCTGCGCTCTGAATCTTCTCTGTCGCTTGTGGCTGCGAGTGCGCGCCCGGAATGCGCGATGGTTTTGTTGCCTGGTGCTTGGCCGAAGTGATCGCGAACACCGTGTCGCTCGCCGTCAGGAATACGGAATATCCATTCCCCCGCGCCGTGTACTTCACCTGCGGATCGGTCTGTCCCTGGTTGGCTTCGAAGGCCAGAGGCAGGGCGTCCAGGCTGGCGCGAATCCGTCCGCGCTGCTCGGCGCTGACCGCCGCCTGAGACTTGTTGGCGCTCTGATTCATCGCTTGGACGTTCTTCGCACCCGAGGCGGAGAACAGAGCCGCGCCCCCAGCGACTGCGACCGTCAACACGGCTATCGCAGCAACCCACTTGGAAGGCATCCGGAATTTGGCATTGGAAGGTTTCGACACGACATTCTCCTGAAATGAACCCTAGTCTCTTTTGCGGGGGATAGACTCGGCTGCAACGCAAAGAAATCCCGATGCGCGCCGATGGTCTGATGTCAGCAAGGTTCTTAGATTTTTGAAGCTTAGGCGAAAGTATGGATTGGACCAAACGGCCTTGTCAATGAAACTAAGGTACCTCTTTGGTACCGTGCATCCGGAGGAACCTGGCTTTGCAGGAGTCTCGGTTCGCGGCTTCCCGCGACGTGTCGTTACGGAACTGTGACGATTACTCCGGTGCACGGCTTCTGCCCACGCCGCCGATAGCTGTGTTGCACCGCCGAATCGAAATAGATCGCGTCCTCGGCCTCCAGTGAGAATTCCTCACTGCCGATCTTCATGGTCAACGATCCCTTCATCAAATACAGCAGTTCCACCCCGGGATGCTGATGCGGCCGCAACTTCTCCGGCGCAATCTCCTGAAATTCGGCAACAAATACGCTCATCTTCCGTTCTGTCGCCTTATAGTCCAGGCACTCAAAGAAGTACGGCACTTCCTGCGTGCTGGGCCGCTCCGGGAAGCGCACCCGGTCCTCTTTCCGTACCACGCTCACCACCCGCCGCTTGCGCTCATCGGTGAAAAAGTATTCCAGCCCCACCGAGTACACCATGGCAATCCGCAACAGGGTAGGAAGCGTAGGAAACAACTTGCCTCGTTCCAGCTTCGATAACAGCGCCGCCGAAAGCCCCGTGTGCTCGCTGAGTTCGACCAGTCCCATGCTCTTGCGCAGACGCAAAGCACGGAGTTTCTCCCCGATCGAATACCGCCCCAAGCCTTGGGAGATGGTGTCAGAAGTTTGAGTCATGGTTTTCTTAATGATAAAACGAATGTTCTTTAGAGTAGATTGTAGCGCCGGCTGTCTTCGCGGGCGTCCCCGTAGGCGCTACCTTAAGCAGAATTCCTTCCGAATAGCCGACGACTCGCCCAGAATCGTCGGATTCACTGCACACCGATGATTAGCGAACCCGGGTGCTACATGCACGGTCTGACCGTTACAGATCCAAGTGAGGGTGCTAAATCTGGCGTGAGATCGATTTTTGTTTACGAGAAGGGGATTTTTTCAAATAGGAGTTTTGAAGGACGTCTAATAAACAGGGCACTCGATAGTGCTATGTCCATCAAGCGATCTTACGCCGGGATACCGACGCGTCGAAGCAGGTCGGCGAACCGGGAATCGGAGCGAAGGGGGTCCCAGAGTGCCTCTACTTTGAGGTAAGCGAGACGATTGAACCGCTCCTCGTACGCCTTTTCTAGCCAAATAAAGGCCTGATCTTTGTCTTCCAGACCGGCGTAAACCAGCGCAACGAAAAGGGCACGTGCAAGACTCTGCTGCGAAGCTGCCTTAAGCTCCTCGATCATCCGTAGCGCCTCGTTTCGCTCGCCTAGTCGAGCATGCGAGTATCCAAGAAAAGCGAGAGAAGTGGCACTCCTTTGGCTTAGTGCGGAATATTTTTCCAGCGCGGACAAACCTTCTCGGTACATTCCTTTCGCGAGACACACCTCTCCCAGCACCATGTATGAAATGGCAAAATTCGCTTCCATCTCCAGCGTGTGATGCGCCTGCTCGATAGCCCGGTCAAATTTCCGTGCGAGGTAAAGTTGGACCGCCAGGCTGTGGCTGACAGCGGGAGAAGCAGGATCGAGATCCAGGGCGCGTTTCGCCACCTCCAAGGCTTCCTCTGATCGTCCGAGAGAGCTGAGATATAAAGCATAGAACGTGTGAGTCCTGGAATAAGCCGGATTCAGGGTGAGGGCTTGCTCAAAGTGCTTTCCGGCGGCCGGCCAATCCCCATCGTACGTGAAGCTGATGTATCCCAGTGAAACGTGTGCTTCCGCGAGATCCTCGTCTATCTCCAACCCCTTCACAGCGGCGGCCTTCGCTTTCGGCATGGCCTCCCGCGGAGCAACCACATTGAAAAAGGACAAATGGGCATAGGTGTCAGCCAAACCTGCGTAAGCCAGCGAATAAGCTGGGTCTTTGTTGAGAGCCTGCCGGAAATATTCAACGGCTTTCTGCAAGCCTTCCGGGCTCCGTTTGTTCCAGTGGTAGCGTCCCTTCAGATAAAGCCGATACGCTTCGGCGTCCTCCGTGTAGCGTTTCGTCAGTCGCTGCTTCTCATCGCCGGTCAACTGCAGCCGCAGCTTCTCAGAGATTTCTCTGGAAAGATCGTCTTGGAGGGCAAAAACATCCTCCGCCTTGCGTTTGTATTGGCCACCCCACAGCTGCGCGCCCGTTGCAACATCGATCAGTTCGGCCCGGACGATCAGCGTATTCCCGTGCTGCAGCAATCTCCCTGAGACCACGGCGCGAACCTGCAGATCGTTCCCTGCCTTTTGCGGGTCGATGTCCTTTCCTTCGTAGCGGAACACCGTGCTGCGTGCCACCACGCGCAGGTTCCAGATTTGCGAGAGATTGTTGATCAGGGTTTCGGTGATGCCGTCGCTCAAGTATTTCCCGTCGGGATCGGCGCTGTCATCGCCGAAGGGCAGCACCGCTACCGATTCGATCGCCCCCTGGTGGCGTCCTAG
>QIAL01000181.1 GCA_003225535.1 Acidobacteriota bacterium
AATGGACGCGCTGATCCGAACTTGATCCGTAACTGCCGCCACTGAACACGTCGGCGCGTTGTCGAACAGGTCCCGTAGTCACGAACACTTTGGCGCCAATCGCGTCGCGCGGACTCTTCCGGCCCCCAATGAGCTTTAGCTCAATCCAATGATTCTGATTCCTGACCATATTGCGCAGAAGCGTGGGACTTGAGTCGATATTGTTCATCACGACGTCGATATGACCGTCATTAAACAAATCACCAAAAGCGGCGCCGCGGGCGGATATCACGACCGCCAAGCCGCTGTCGGTTGCCGCGGGAACCACGTCGAACCTCTTGCCGTCTATGTTACGAAACAGCAGCGGGCGCTGCGCGTACGTCGTGCCCCAAGTCTGTCGATCGACATTACGGAACACGTGCCCATTCGCCACAAAGAGATCGAGGTATCCGTCATTATCAAAATCGAGGAACCCAGTTCCCCACCCCAGAAACGGAATGGTCGGGCTGAGTATGCCGGTTTGCCCGCTGACATCGAAGAACTCGCCGTCACCTTCGTTCCGAAAAAGCGTATCGTAGTCGTCGGAAAACGTCGTGACTAGCAGATCCACCCGTCCGTCTCGGTTGTAGTCGCCCACCGCAATGCCCATCGAGGCTTGTTCGCGACCTTCGCCACTCAACGCGAAACCGGACCTATAACTAATGTCCTCAAACGTGCCATCGTGCCGATTCCGGTACAGATAGCTGGGCACCGAATCGTTAGCAACCACCAGATCGGGCCAGCCATCGTCGTCCACGTCGACGAACACCGACGCCAGGCCATAGTATCCGTACGGATCGGCAACTCCTGCCTTCGCACTCACATCTGTGAACGTGCCGTCGCCGTTATTGTGGAAAAGATGGTCTCCTTCTGCCGGCAAACCACGCGGACCGCAAAACACGGCCACGCCGCGGAACTGACAGGATGCAGGCGGCACATTGCTTTCGGGCGATCCCGGAGGGTGATCCACGTCAAATTTCACGTACCCGGGAACGAAAAGATCCAGCAATCCATCACGATCGTAATCTCCCCAAGTGGGCCCGGTGGACCAACCAGAGACAGCCACTCCGGCTTTCTCGGCCAAATCTGTAAATGTCCCATTCTGATTGTTGTGGTATAGACGATTCTTACCGTAATTCGCAACGTAGATGTCCGGCCAGCCATCGTTGTCGTAGTCGCCAACGGCCACACCGAATCCCCAGCGTTCGTTGGACACACCCGCTTTTTCTGTGACATCTGTGAACGTTCCGTCATGATTGTTGCGAAGCAGCATGGCACGCGAAGGCACTTCCTGACCCTTCAACGCCGCCACGGTCGATCCGTTTATCAGATATATGTCCAGCCAGCCGTCGTTGTCGTAGTCCAACAACGCGACACCCGAGCCGGGCGTCTCGATAATTGTGGTCTTGTCGGGAGTGCCGGAGCGATGATGAAAGCGATTCAGGCCGGATTCGTTCGTAATGTCTCGGAACATAACCGGCGCGCCATCTACGAACCCGCCCGCTGTAATGGGCCGTTGCTTAGAATCGAGCACCGGCGCCTGAGCCGAACCTGCTGCGATTCCCGGCTGCTGTCGAGAACCAGACATTCCCTGCTGGGCCCACCCACACTGGATCAGCGCGGAGACGGCAAAAACCGCAAGCGCGGCATTAACAAAAACAATGACCGCGAACCTGCCTAGGTTGGCGAATGGTCTCCCGGTTCGCCGTGATGACAAGGGCGCGAGCCTAGTATCGAACCGCATCGAAGGTGCCACATTATATTCTTAGTCCCCGTCTAAGCAGCGTCAGTCCGGCCGGGAACAAGTGCCACGTTCCCCAAATCGCTCAATAGGTTACTCGGGAATGTGAAGATGACAGCCGGGTGCATTGACACATTCGGATATCTCGCCACAATGCGAGTGCATTCGGCATACGCTGATGTTCCATACCCGTGACTCGCGGATTTTTACTTGAGATCGCGCGATGTCCGGTTCGCGCCTCCCCAAGTTCTGCAGAGGCAAAGGCGAGGAGAGATAGCAACAAAGATCGAGCATGATGCTGAACTGGCAAAAGACGACCTGGCAGGAGCGAATGCAAGTGTTCGGCATCTGCCTTTGTTTCTCTGCGGCCTTGATACCCCTCTTGGCCTTAGCAGGCCCCCCCGAAGAACGGGCGCAGTCAGCTTCTTCTGCAGCCGTTCGGCACGCAACTCCCGGCAACCCGCAAGCTGCCGAACAAGTCCGCCAAGAGTTCCTGCACGCCTGGAATGGGTACAAACAATACGCCTGGGGCCACGACGAACTAAAGCCGCTGAGCAAGGGCTATCACGACTGGTATGGCGTATCTCTGCTGATGACGCCAGTCGACGCCTTAGACACTATGATCCTTATGGGACTCGACGATCAGGCTAGGGAAGCGCGCGAGTTGATCGTTACAAAACTCTCCTTCGATCGCGATATTTACGTCAAAACTTTTGAAATCACCATCCGCTTGCTTGGCGGGCTGCTTAGCAGTTACGAACTAACTCATGACAAGCGATTGTTATCCCTTGCCGAAGACCTAGGAGATCGCCTGTTGCCCGCGTTTGGATCGCCCACTGGCATGCCTTACGTCGAGGTGAATCTCAGGACCGGCAAGGTGCGGAACCCGAAAACCAATCCTGCTGAGATCG
>QIAL01000376.1 GCA_003225535.1 Acidobacteriota bacterium
ATGCCATGCTTGCCCTGATTGTTTTTGAGTCTGCCGTAGACGTCTAAAGCCAGAGCCTTCAAACCCGCGAGGTGTACAGGCAGGGCCAATCCCCAATAGCACAACCCGGTCAGAAACCACGCCAGTTCCATGGTCTGGCCCTTTTCAGCATCGCGATAACGCTGTAAGGCGTTCCTCAATCCGATCCGCGCATCCAGTTCCTCCAGTCGCCCGGGCGCGAGTTGAGCACAAAGCCACACGAGCAATCCCAGGTCTCCGATGTTGTCGACCCAATCGGTGCCCGACAACAGGCCCTCCAGAACTGGCCTAATCTCAATGGGAGACTGTGTTCCGCTTTGCTCCAGCCGGTGGAGGCCCATCAAAGTGATCGCTGTATATCGCGGAGACAGTCCCTCTCGGACGATGCCGCCGCCTTCGCCGTTCAACCGGTAGCAAAACAGGCGCGTTCGCTCATCGAGCATAGGCACCAGCCCCCGGGTGGCAAGATCAACGAGCCGTGACACGGTAGCCTGCGTGGATTCCGATGGACCGGCGCAGAGCGTCGTCATACTCGCTGTCGTCATGACTCCCTACCTGCAGTGGTGTTCAAGATCATCGTGATGTCGTCGACAATGGTCCGTAGAGCGGGGTGATTTCTGCTGTTTGGCCTTGACGGTCGATGCCAGCGCTGGAGAGCGATCTTTTGCTCGAGGTCGGCCGCACACTCGATAAGTGTCAACCGCCCTTGTTGAGCCAGGTAAGCGTCCACTGCGCCGATCGTCCCGCGAAAGATGCTGTAGACGGGAGCGCCCAACGCCGCGGCTTCTCGATTCATCGTGCCACCGCCACTGATTACCAAATCGGAAAACCAGATCAGATTCAAACCATCGACCGCACTTTTGGGAATAATCATGCGTCGAGACGCAATCAGGTCGGGCCATTCATTGCGCAACGATTGATCCTGTCTGTGGCTGCGCGGGAGTGTGACGATTGTTATGTGCGGCCTGTCGAGGAACTTGAGTGCTTCTGCAAACAGGATGTCGCTTTTGTGATTGTGGTAGTGCGCCTCAGTCGCTGGAGGGCGCAGGGTAACAACCAAGTCTTCCGAGGAAATGCCCAGTTGTTGGCGAATGGATGGGTCGGGGCGGAAGCCGGGAACGTAGACATCTTCCTTCAGGCCGGGGTATTTCAATACCCGACCCGGCCTCCGGCTCATGGCACTGTTAGGTACTACCTCAGGAGTGAGGATCCAGTCGGCCTCAAGAAACCCGGTTCGCGCGCTGTACTCGTAGTCCTGCATCATCAAGGTCGGAATTCCCAGCGTCCTGCCCACGACGATCTGTGCTCTGGAGCCGTGAGAAACCGCGAGATCGGGTTGACGCCAGACCATCGTTGGCGCCAGTTGACATGCGCGCAGAATGTTTCCCAGCACCTTGAGCATCCTGTGCTTCCCGTAGTGGCGGCCCACTACCTTGCACTGCAAATGGAAGAAATCCAGAAGGTCGCACACCTGATACGTGTTTCGAGCGGTCAGCAGGATCTCGACACCCTGATTCTTCAGTTCCTCAATAATGGGAAGGAAAAAGGGGACGTGGGGAGAATTATCCAGATCAATCCACACAGTCTTTTGGAGTTCTCTCTTCGCTGTCCTTGTAATCGGTGTTTGAGACTCGCCTGCCGAGTCCTCCCGAAGAACGGGCCCAACTTCCGGCGGAAGATCAATGACACCTCTGTTTGTAATTGCCATTTCTAGAACTCCTGAAATCTTTGATTGACGGGGTAGACGCCTTTCTGCGGGATGAATCCCGGCGTCCGCGGGCACAACTGGCTAATCTCGTGAAAAGCTAGAACGCATCATGTCCAAAGAAGACCGCCCTCGGAGTCTGCAACAGGATCTGTATGTCAAGCCAGAGCGAGCAGGTCCGAACGTAGTGAAGGTCCAGGCGCACAATATCGTCGAACCGTACGCGGCTCCGTCCGTTTACTTGCCAAAGGCCTGTGATCCCTGGTTTTGCTTCGAGCACGCGCCGACGATGCCACAGATCGTATTGCTGGCACTCATAAGCTAGAGGTGGTCGCGGCCCGACCAGAGACATGTCACCTTTAAGAACGTTGATGAATTGCGGGAGTTCGTCGAGGCTGGTGTGTCGGAGGAAATGGCCTACTTTCGTGATGCGTGGATCATCCTTCATCTTATAGACGGCTTTTTTTCCGTTTCCGTCCTTGCCCTCGTACTGTCCATGGATCACGCGCTTCATGAACTCTTCATGAATGCTCAAGTCGTTGTTTACGTACATGGAGCGAAATTTCAAGAATGTGAAGCTTTTTCCGAATTGCCCCAGCCGTTGCTGGCGGAAAATCGCCGGTCCCTTGGAGTTCAGCTTGATCGCTACGACTATAGCTAGAAACAGCGGGGAAAATACGATGAGTGCAAGCACACTGCCCACAATGTCCATCACTCTTTTGATTCGACCCGAAATGCTCTTTCTGTTTCCGGGAGTGCGCAAATCAGGATAGAAGACCGGATTGCCAGGCCGCTGGGGCACTCCGTGGCCCCATTCTTCGGGGAACCAATGAAACGAAATGCTGACCTGGCTGAACTGCTCGAAGCTCAGACTATCCTGAAGACAGTTGCTCACTCGGGTGAGCATCGTATTCAGGATGTTTCTTCTTTCCTGAACGTCAAGTTCAGTGAACGTCACGCCCACGACGAGACCGTCCTTATACCAGCCCACCGCGTCCGTCTCTCTGGTCGAGAGAGCCAGCACGTCCAGGATCTTCCCGAGAGTACCGGTGGATCCGTTGGTCAATCTCTCCTCGCCCAAGTCCAGCAACATGACCAAGAATGGTTTGTGAGATCGTTCGGTTCTCTTTCGTTCCGACGCGATCATCTTGTGGAAAGCGTCTTCACTCAAAATGGTGTGAGAGCCTACCGGTTCGGGGTCTGTGGCAAACAGATCGAACCCTGCATTATCAAGCGAGCGCCGCATATTCACGACTTCTTCTCCTGGGTGTAATCAACGGTGAGAAAATGTAATAACTGCTGATTTACAAGCTGCGGCATCTGGGGGAGGGCTGGGGGTTGAGTTCGGGATGAGTGGACTACGACTTCAAACTGCTTCGCGCAGCTGCGTACCGCTGATAGTAGTTGTGGTGGCTTCCGTTGGAGGACCCGTTCAGTACGACTCCGAGCAGGTCGGCTTTTTTCAGACTCTCAAGGGCACGTTTCAGCGGACCTTTTTCTGCGATGCCTTCGCGCACTACCAATAGGGCACCATCTGTAACGCGGGCCCAGACAGAGGCGTCAGCGAGGGGGAGGATTCGTCAGCTGGGCCATCAACGCTGAAAGTCTTCCACTTTGCATCAATTCCAGAGGGTTTGTTGGCGGATGGCCAGCTGGCATCAGCCAGAAATCCGGTTCTTCGAGGTGGTAAATGTTGGTGACAATCTGAGACTCGCCTTGCAGCCACTCCGCAAGGCCGTTCAGTGTGCCCACGCCAAACTTGTCTGCAAGCACAGGACGTCTGAGATCGCCGTCAATCAACAGAACTCTGTGTCTCTTTCTGCTGGCCAGCACTGCAGCCAGATTTGCCGACACCAGGCTCTTGCCCTCTTCGGCGATTGTGCTCGTCACCAGCACTTTTTTGACTGGCCGGGTCTGTTGCAGTTGGCGCATCCGCACACCCAGGAATCGAAACTTTTCCGCTGCAAGGGTCTCGGGCTCGGTGAGGACCACGAGGCGGCTAGAGGCTACAAGGGAAACGTCCACAGACGGAAATACTGGCAGCGAACTCGAAGGAGCCTCTTCTTCCTTTTCTGGCATCTCGAATACCTGCGTCGCCACCGACACAGTGTCGGGATACTCGACCCCGGTCTGCTCCACTCCCGACCTTTGTAGGGCGTCAAATATACGGCTC
>QIAL01000377.1 GCA_003225535.1 Acidobacteriota bacterium
ATATGGTGCTCGGTCATGGCTCTTACAACCAGACCGCTCACATTCCCATCAACCTGCAGAAATATCACCAGGTCTCCTTCTACGCGCAAGATCAGTGGAAGGCGATGCGCAAGTTGACGCTGACCTATGGTCTACGGCTCGATCACGAAGGTCAGTGGTTTGTGGACAACGGTTTGGGTCTCTCTGTTTGGAATCCGGCGCTCTACAACCCGAGCACAAGCAGTTCTTCGCAGTGGACGGGGCTGACTTGGCACGCAGCCACCAAGTCGATTCCTCTGTCAGGCTGGACTTCGCCGACCTTCTACTATGCGCCTCGCGTTGGTGCTGCATTTGATGTGTTTGGAAACGGCAGGACAGTGCTGCGGGGCGGTTTTGGCGTGTACCGTTGGCAGGTGTCTGGCAATGACATCGGCGGCAGCCAGGATCAACCGCAGGGCATCCGAAACACGACTTGCAGTGGCGCCACTCTGCAAAAAATGGCGGATGCGGCAAACTGCGCTGCTGCAACCTTCCAGCCAGGAATCGGCAACAACGGCAGCATCAGCGTATTGCAGATGGGGGACAACAAGACTCCGTACACCCAGAACTGGAGTTTCATCATCTCCCAAGCGGTTCCGTGGAAATCTACGCTGGAAGTGCAATACCAGGGCAACCGGACCCGGAATTCACTGCTGGCCGGAAACGGCACGAACCCCTATTTCTTCCCCAATATCAACAAGATCGGCGCCGGCGGCCTCTTCGGAAACGATCCTGTAACCGGCGAGAACGTATGGACAACCAGTTGCGCTCAGGGCTTGTACAAGTGCCAGGTACCGGGCGGCAACACGCAACTCGGACTGCAATCGCTGCTGAAGGACTACCGCCCATACCTGAACTATGACTCGGCAATGGAGATCAATACTCACGGCAGCTACTCCAACTACAACGCTTTCATGGCAAGTTGGCAGAAGCAGCGTGGGCCAATAACCTTCATGGCCAATTACACGTTCAGCAAGGTGATGGGTATTCGTGACGGGCAGACCAACAACGGAAACGGCGATGGCGCTATCACTGATCCTTTCGTCCTGACGAACAACTACGCGCCACTTGCCTACGACCACACGCAGATCTTCAACATCGCTTACGTTGTGCACATGCCGAGCCCGATCCACGGCAATCCCTTCCTGAGCAAGGTCGTCAATGGATGGGAGTTCTCGGGTATCTCGCAAGTGCAGAGCGGAGCGCCCATTCAGCCCAACACGAACGGCATTCTGAACATGACGACGGATGTGAGCACCAATCAGATCTTTGGGACAGATGCCGTCCGGGGCTTACCCGTCCTCCTCTGCGACCCGAGGACAGGCTTGCGCGGCGGGCAGTATTTCAATCCCAATTGCTTCACTACCCCGACTCCTGCGAGTCAAGACGCCGTCGGCAACTTCATTCCTGGCAAGAACGGTCAGTCGGTGTGGCCATATATCCATGGCCCGGCGTATATCAGCCATGACCTGTCTCTGTATAAGAACTTTGCGATTACGGAGACCAAGTCGATTCAGTTCCGTATGAATGCCTTCAACTTCCCCAACCATCCGCTACAGCAATTCGGCTTGGGAAGCGACTTGAACCTGGCATTCTCTGGTCTGACCAGTTCACACAGCTCACCTGATTCAATCTCGGACGGTGTGGGCGGATACATTCTGCCCACCGCGTGTTCGTTTGACGCCATCACGACAGACGTGACAAATCCAAACGACCCAATCACCCACCACTCGAATCCGGAGTGCAACCACAACTCAACGACCAACGGCAAGCCCTTTGGCAAGGTCGGACGTCGTGTGATGGAGTTTGCGGTGAAATTCACCTTCTAACTCCTCTCACTGTCAATTCCGGGGTGGCCTCACGGCCACCCCGTTTCTTTTGCGGCCTACGCGTCTGTGAGCGTCCGGGACCGCGGATTCTGGCAGGACCTCCGATATACTCATTACAGCGATGCCCCGGACATCCTCGGCTCAAATCTCAAGTATCGCGACCAGCGCTGTGTTTCGCACGCAGCAGCCATTACGCAGTACATCATTCCTCGGGAACTGCTCTCTATTCGGGCTCCTGCTGTGTTTATTTGCGGTTATCGTCATTGCCACCAGTGGAGCTCAAACCAAACCGTCTTCGTCCGCTTCCTTCTCCGAACTGCAGCAGCGCGCCGAACAAGCTCGCCAGTCCAACAATACTCAGGAGCAGGTCGTTCTCTATCGCAAGATGGTCACGATGCGTCCCTTTTTCGGCGAAGGATGGTGGTATCTGGGCACCGGTCTCTACGAACTGCATCGCTACAGCGAAGCACTCGATGCGTTCCAGCATCTCAGCCGGATCGACCTAAAAGACGGTTCTTCCCATGCGCTCATGGGCCTCTGTGAGTTTCATCTCAAACATTATCCCGAGGCATTGAAGCAGTTGTTCCAGGCCGAACAACTGGACATGGGCCCGAACCAGGAGATGGTCATGACGGTGAACTATCACATCGTCATCCTGCTGAACCTCAGCGGCCAGTTTGAGTGGGCGCGCGACCGTCTGGCCCCCTTCTCCTGGCTCGCCGACATAAGCGAGCCGATTATTGAGGCAGTCGGCATCAATACGCTTCGCATGCAGATTCTGCCGGCCGACATCCCTCCCGACAAGAAAGACCTCATCATGAGGGCCGGGCGCGCCTCCTGGGAACCATCGATTGCCGGCCATCCGGAGCAATCTCTCCAGGCATTCCAGGAATTGCTTACTCATTATCCAAAGGAACCGAACCTGCACTATGCCTACGGTACGCGCCTGCTGGATAACGACCCGGAAGGCGCCTTGCACGAATTTCAACAGGAACTAGAAATCAATCCTTCGCAAGTAGTCGCGCGGGTCCAGATTGTTTTTCTCAGGCTGAAGCAAGGCGAGTCCGAAGAAGCCCTGCCATTGGCGAGAGAGACAATCAAACTGGCTCCTGACTATTTCCTGGCTCATAACGCACTCGGCCGAACGCTCCTGGCTGCCGGGCAAACCGCCGCAGCCATAGAGGAGTTACAGACTGCCGTCCGCCTCGAGCCCCAGAGCCCCGAGAATCACTTTGACTTAGCGGAAGCGTACCGTACTGCGGGAAAAAAAGCCGAAGCGGCGAAGGAAGAAGCTGCATTTCAGCGAATCAAGAAGCAGCGTGAGACCCCTGTCGTTTTCGTGACGCCACCGCCTCAGTAGTCACTTTTTCGTCGCCCCTATGGAATTGCCAGGTTCTTCAATCGATACAATTCTGTCTCCTTGAACATCGTTCAGCACCTGCCGGACACCACTCGGCCACCGGATTTCGATTT
>QIAL01000059.1 GCA_003225535.1 Acidobacteriota bacterium
CGATCCGAATTCTAAGGAACGGCTCGCGGTCATCGAGAAGGAACTGGCTGAGATTCGCGAGAAATCAAATACCCTCAAGGCGAACTGGAAAAAGGAAAAAGATCTCATCGCGCGCATTCGGGCGCTGAAGGAAAAGATCGAGCAGCTCAAGGTCGAAGAGCAAGCCGAATTGCGCAAAGGAAACAATGAGCGCGTCGCGGAGATCCGTTATGGGCTCAGTCCTCAGGCCGAGCAAGAACTCGCCAAGCTCAGCAAGCAAATTGAGAGCCAGGGCAAGCAGCGCATGCTGAAGGAAGAGGTCGACGAAGAAGATGTCGCGCGTATCGTTTCCAAGTGGACGGGAATTCCAGTTTCCAAGATGCTCGAAGGCGAGGTCAAGAAGCTGGTCACGATGGAAGAGCGCCTGCGGCAGCGAGTGATCGGCCAGGATCCGGCGTTGGAACGCGTTGCCAACGCAATTCGCCGTTCCCGCGCTGGACTGAGCGATCCCAAACGGCCTATTGGCTCGTTCATCTTTCTGGGTCCAACGGGCGTCGGAAAAACCGAACTGGCCCGCGCTCTCGCCGAATTTCTTTTCGACGACGAACGCGCGATGATCCGCATCGACATGTCCGAGTACATGGAGAAGCATTCGGTCGCTCGACTGATCGGCGCTCCTCCGGGATATGTGGGCTACGAAGAAGGTGGACAGCTCACCGAGCAAGTGCGTCGTCGTCCGTATTCCGTCGTGCTGTTCGACGAGATTGAGAAAGCACATCCGGACGTGTTCAACGTTTTGCTGCAGATCATGGACGATGGCCGACTCACTGATGGCAAAGGCCGCGTGGTCGACTTCAAGAACACGATCATCATCATGACGTCGAACATCGGGTCGCAGCTTCTGCAGGCCGAAGGCATTCGTTCGGACGCAGAGTTCGAGGTGGCGGCGCAACAGGTGCAGAACTTGTTGCACTCGCACTTCAGGCCTGAGTTCCTCAACCGCGTGGACGACATCATCGTCTTCCGTCCGCTCGGAAAGGATCAGCTGGTCAAGATCATCGAGCTGCGGCTGGAAGATGTTCGCCGTTTGCTGGCCGATCGCAAGATCTCGCTCGAGCTCACCGATGCGGCGAAAGACCTGCTCTTGACGCAGGGCTACGATCCGAACTTTGGTGCGCGTCCTTTGAAACGTGCCATCCAGAAGCTCATTCAGGATCCGCTGGCGCTGAAGATTCTCGACGGTGAAATCCTGCACGGAGATCATGTGGTCGTCGACGCCGACAAGAAAGCCGGCAAGATGACGCTCGCGGTCAGCAAGAGAGTCGGGGAAAAGGAACCGGCAAAAGCGAAGCGGTAAGAAAGCGCCACGGATTTCACGGATAAACAAGAAAGAAGTATCCGTGCAAATCCGTGTTGATCCGTGGCTAACGTTTCGCTGCAAATGAGTCGATTACCGCGGGCGCTTGTGCCAGATACCATCCAATCGCGACTCGTAGCGCAATCTGCAATCCGTACCAGAGAATTGGAACTCCGAGTTCTGCCATGGAAATCTTCGGGATGAGCGATGCGGTGCTGATCACGATCAGGAGCATCGCAATCCAGCGCGCCCAATTCTGCAGACGAAACAGTCCCCACGCAACGAGCGCGTAAACACTGCCTCCGAGCAGCATCATGTACGGTCCGGCGAGTTCCAGTCCGTAGAGGAAATGCCTTCCCGCCATGAGGGAGATTGCGCCGGGCGCCGCGAGCTTTATCGCGCCGATGGCCCAGAGATAAGCGGCAATGAGAGCGAACAGCGACGCAATCGCTGTTAGGCCTTTCGGACGCTGCATGCGACGAGCGTAGCAAGAACCGGGACTCCAACAAAACCGTTGTCATGCCGAACCGTTCGCAGCGGCCCGAAAAGCGCCGCGAGAACGGTGAGGAATCTGCTTTCCCTCGCTTACGGCAGACAGCAGATTCCTCGCCGGATGAAGTTCGGCTTCGGAATGACAAGACCTCTTGAGAGTCGTTTACGCCAGATCGAACAGCAGGACTTCGGCGTCTTTCGCGCCTTTGATGGACAGGTGCTTCTCGTCACTGATTGCGGCGCCGTCGCCTTGATTGAGTTTCTTGCCGTTCAGTTCGACGGCGCCGCGCGCGACTTGCAGCCAACCGTAGCGACCTGCGTCGAACTGGTGCGCAACTTCTTCTCCGGGCTTCAGGAGCGAGACATACAGCTTCGCATCTTGATTGATCTTGACCGATCCATCGTTCGCGTTCCGCGACGCGATCAGGCGAAGCTTGCCGCGCTTTTCCGCTTCCGGAAAAGTCTTCTGCTCGTAGCTCGGCGGCAGCGCAGCTTTCTCCGGCTGAATCCAGATCTGCAGAAGATGTACGGACTCAGTCGTCGACGGATTGAACTCGCTGTGGCGAATTCCGCTGCCTGCGGTCATGCGCTGGCCATCACCGGGAAGAATCACCGACCCGGTTCCGAGGCTGTCTTTGTGTTCGAGTTTGCCCTCAAGAACGTAGGTGATGATTTCCATGTCGCGATGCGGATGCGTCGGAAATCCCGTGTTGGGCGCGACGTGATCTTCGTTAATGACGCGCAGCGAGCGGAATCCCATCCACTTGGGATCCCAATAATCGGCGAAGCTGAAAGTGTGTTTGGTGTCGAGCCAACCGTGGTTTCCTCCACCACGTTCGGCACTGGGGCGAATCTGAATCATGGCTTGAGTTAACCACGGCGTCGCCGATGCGCAGAATGACAGAACTGCTCGGTGGAGCGCAAGGTCAGATGTCACAAGTCCAAAGATTTTGCTGTGGAAATCTAGTTGCTTACGAGTAACTAGAGAGTACGAGCGCATTGAAGAGTCGCATAGGTCCTTCAGCCTGCAAAAGGCGAGGCTTCAGGATGACAAGGAGCGGTGGAGCGAGAGACATCGTGTGGCACACTAGCCTTATGCATCGGCTGACGCTTGGCGATTTTGAACTTTGCGTTTTTTCGGATGGGACATATCTGCTGGATGGGGGAGCGTTCTTTGGCGTGATTCCGAAGGTGATGTGGTCGAGGAAGGTCGCAACCGACGAGAGGAACTACGTTACAGCCGGACTCAACTCTCTGCTCATTCGCACCGGCAAGCAGACCGTGCTGGTTGAGACCGGGATGGGCAACAAGCTGTCCGATCGGATGAAGAAGTTTTACGGGCAGCCGGCGAAGCTGCTGGAAAATCTCTCGGCTGAGGGTATTGCGCCTGAGGATATCGATATCGTCATCAACTCGCATCTGCACTTCGATCATTGCGGATGGAATACCGTGCGCGACAAGAACGGAAAGATCGTGCCTACATTTACTCGGGCGAAGTATTATGCGCCTGAGGGCGAGTGGCAGTATGCGCGCAAGCCCAGCGAGCGGGATGCGATCAGTTACATTCCGGAGAATTATGATCCGCTGGTGGAGAGCGGGCAGATGACGCTGCTCAAGGGCGGCGAAGAGATTGTGCCGGGGATCTCGGTGAAGACGTTTCGTGGGCACACGGCTTGCATGCAGGGGATCATTGTGCGAAGCCCGGACAAAAATCCCCACTTCTGGCAACACCAGCCAGAAGTGGGGCACCCTCAAGACTCTTATGCGCCGACGGCTTGTTATATTTCCGATCTCATGCCTACTACCGCGCACATTGATCTGACCTGGGGCATGGGATTTGATCTGTATCCGCTGGACACAATTGAGAGCAAAAAGGAGTATTATGCTCGGGCACTTCCCGAGAAGTGGCTCACCGTTTTCACACACGATCCACATGTGCCGTGGGCGTACATCGAGAAAGACGAATCGGGCAGGATGGTCGGCAAGGAGGTTTCATGACAACATCCGATAAGAAATTCGCATGGCTTGGTGAAATGGCAATCGTACGGCGGATGCTGGTTCTTTGCCTCGTTCTGGCGCCCTTGTGCGTCGCCACGGCGCAACAGGGCAAGAGCACCTCGGCGAAGGGGTCGGTTACGGGGCACTACGAAGGAACCGCCAAGAATCGAGCCGAAGAAGTGATCAACGTGGCGTTCGAACTGACCGAAAAGGAAGGCGCGATGTCGGGCATGATCCGTTCCTCGCACGGAGATTTCACCGTGACTGGCGGCACTCACCATGGAGAGGATGTGACGCTCGAGTTCGACGCTGGAGGATCGACTGGGACAATTACCCTGAAATTGGCCCCGGACAAGTTGTCGGGGACGTGGAGTGCCGGCGACGACGGTGGACCGGTCGACGTGAAGAAAGTGGCGGCGCAGGAAGAGACGCCGAAGGGGAAGTCGTAAGCACCGTCGGTCTTTTACTAATCGGTCAGGATAACTGATTGAAGCGTCCGATAGAACTGCGGAACATCCGTTTCATCACCGGAAAAGAAACAGGAGAAATCTCCTTTTGGGGTAAAGCAGGAGATCTCTCGAAAGCCGCTCACGCGCTCGTATGGGGATGCGTAGTCCGAGCACGTGATCGTTCCTTTGCCGAAAGTTGAGGTGCGGGAAGATATCAAGGCGTCGTAGTTCCCAAATGGAGAGTGCCGATTTGTCTCGACCTGCATACCAGATGCCCCATAAAAGGCCATCTCAGAAATCACAAGGCCGGGCTTTCGTCCCAAATAAACCTCCCAGCCAGCTCGCAGTGCGCCGCTAATCTTTTTGGCCGATACCAACGACCAAGTCTGATCCTTCGTCAAATACGGCACCCCTAAATCCACCGTCCAATTTAGCGGAACGGAAACCCGATACCCTATCAATCTGCCCGAGCCAGGATGAAACAAATGTGAGGCGATGGCCCACGTCTGATCCAGAAAGAGGACCGCAAGGAATACCGATACGGCAGGAATCCAAACTGCCCAGCGACGTAGCAGCTTGCGCCGTTTGATTCGGCGAGGATTTCTATCGTGCCGCTCCGCCAGCCATCTCTCTGACTCCGTGAGGATGTACTCCACCCGTGTCATCTGCTTGAAAACCAGATAGCTGCAGGCACCAATCAGGAATGGCCCTGAGAGGATCAGAGCGATCAAAATCCCCAGCAGGAAGTAATTTGGATCCGGAATGATCCCGGATACCGCCCACAGCAGAAGAACAAATGCAACAAACTCCACGACGATGAAACCCGCAAAGGCGGCACGGAAAACAACTTTCTTAATCAGAGCGAGCAATCTGTCGGCCACAAAGTACACACCTCAGGAGAACAGTATGTTCCCTATCCGGGGGCTGCAAAAGAGTCGATGAAATCCGGTATTCGAGCCGGGGACGCTCGGACACTTCTCTCGCGGCAACAACATTCTCCTCATCGGCATCTGGATTATGGGTCTCACGCGAGCGCTTTTCGCGTGAGGACGCGTTTGGCAATTGAAGTTCGCGAGTGAGGATCCTATGAAAAGACTATCAGTCGTGGGTGGGATTTGCGCTTCGTTGCTGTTGGGAGCGGCGGGGATGGCCGTCGCGCAGGATGAGCACAAGCAAGACGAGCACAAGAATGATCGGCAAGAGACTGCGCAGCCGCAGAATCGGCAGGAGCAGGCTCGGCCGCAAGAGCAGGCAAGGCCCGAACACAGAGTGGAGATCGGCATCCACAAACGCGGGAAAATGACCGGCAGATGCAGCAACCGCAAGAGCGGCCGAACATGGAAAAGCCGCAGGAACGGGAACAAGGTCGCCATGAGCAGGCTCGGCCTCAAGGGCAAGTTCAGGGCCGCACGGAAGGGCGCGAAGGAAATCAGCGGCGTATTCCCGACCGAGATTTCCACGCGCACTTCGGACGCGAGCACCATTTCGCGCCGGGACGCGTGCAGGTGTACGGCGGCAGGCCGCAGTTCACCTACAGCGGATTTGTATTCGCGCTGGTTGAGCCTTGGCCGGCAGATTGGGCGTATGACGATGATGACTACTACATCGACTACGTCGATGACGAGTATTGGCTATACAGCTTGCGGTATCCGGGAGTGCGGCTGGAGTTGATTATCGTGGATTGAGCGTCAAAATCATTCACCACTGAGGACACTGAGGTTCACGGAGGAAATCTTGCTTCGTTTTCCATCGTGTCCTTTGTGGTGGACGGGTTGGCCGGAGTTGAACGACGGAACTATTCTTCGTCTTCCTTTACCTCGCCGCGCTCGGACTTAGCTTTTTCGATGATCTTTTCCTGCAACTGGCCCGGCACTACGTCGTAGTGGTGCATTTCCATGTTGAAGCTGCCGCGGCCTTGAGTCATCGAGGTCAGCTCGACGCCGTAGGTCAGCATCTCGGACATGGGCACCTCAGCCTTCACAATGGTGTTGCCGCCCTTGTTGTCCATGCCCTGTATGCGCCCGCGACGGCTGTTGAGGTCGCCCATGATCGATCCCGCGAAGTCGTCGGGGACGGTGATCTCGACGTGCATGACGGGCTCGAGCAGCGTCGGCTTGGCGGTCTCCATCGCTTTTTTGAAGGCGATGCGGCCCGCCATCTGGAATGACATGTCGTTCGAATCCACGTCGTGATACGAGCCGTCGTAAAGCACGACGCGGAAGTCCACCACCGGAAATCCGGCCAGGTAGCCGCGCGCCGCGGCATCCTTAATGCCCTTTTCGATCGCGGGAATATAGTTTTTCGGAATGGCCCCGCCAAAAATGTCGTTCACAAACTCAAACTGACCGCCTCGCGGCAAGGGCTCCATCTTGATCTTGCAATCGCCGTACTGTCCGTGCCCGCCGGTCTGCTTCTTGTGCCGCCCTTGCACATCAGCTTTTCCGCGAATCGTTTCCCGGTAAGGCACCTTAGGCGCTTTCAGAACCACTTCCGTGTGATAGCGCTTTTTCAGCTTCGCCACCACGACTTCAATATGTTGCTGTCCGGTGCCCGCAATCAGAAACTCCTGCGTCTGCGGATCGCGGAAGAAACGCAGCATGGCATCTTCTTCCATGAGCTTGTGCAGGCCGGGGCCGAGTTTGTCTTCGTCGGCGCGGGACTTCGGTTCGATGGCGAAGGTAATCGCCGGCTCGGGTAGCTTGACGCGTGGATACTGAATTGGAGCCGCTTTGTCACCGAGAGTGTCGCCGGTGAGCGTGTCCTTCAGCTTCGCCACTGCTCCGATATCGCCTGCGTGCAGTTCGTTGACCGGGACCGCCGTCTTCCCCTGCATCACCGAGATGTGCGAGAGCTTCTCCTGTGTGCCCTTGCTGAAATTCTGCAGCGTGGCATCGTTCTTCAGAACACCTGAAAAGACTTTGAAGTATGAGATTCTTCCGGCGAAGGCATCAGACACGGTTTTAAAGACATAGATAGAGACTGGCTCTTCGTCGGTTTCATGACGCTTGGGGGCGTCGCCATTTCCACTGGAAGCAACTTCGCCCTGCACCCATTCGTGCTCGGAAGGCGCCGGGGTGTAGTCAATGATGAAGTCCATAATCCGGTCGGCGCCGATGTTGCCCAGGCCGGAACTGAAGATGACTGGGAAAATCTTGTCTTCGCGGATGGCGTTGTGCAGCGCCGGAACCAGGTCCTCTTCCCCGAGGGTGCCGGCCTCGAAGAACTTCTCCATCAGCTTGTCGTCGCCCTCGGCGACCAACTCGACGAGGCGCTCGTGAGCTTCCTGCGCCTGAGCCTTCAGATTGGCTGGGATCTCCGTCTCTTTCCCCTTGCCGTTGCCACCCATGTCATAGGTGTAAGCCTTCATGCGGACGAGGTCGATTACGCCGGAGAGACTCTTCTCGGCGCCGATCGGCAGTTCGATCGGAATCACATCGCGCCCAAAGGCCGCCGTCAACGACTCCATGACGCGCTCGGCGTTCGCCCGGTCACGGTCCATGCGGTTGACCACGATCAAGCGCGGAGTCTTGTACTCCTCGCAATAATTCCAAACCCGCTGGGTGACGACCTCCACACCAGCCACGCCGTCAACCACGACGATGGCCGCGTCGACCACGGGAAGGTCCATCTTGGCTTCGTGGACGAACATGCTGAAGCCGGGGGTGTCGAGGATGTTGATCTTCGTTCCGCCCCACTCGACGACCGCGCTGCCGGTCGAAATCGACATCTGGCGAGCGACTTCCTCGTCGTCGTAGTCAGTGGTGGTCGAGCCGTCATCGACTCGGCCCAGGCGCTGGGTGGCCCCAGCGGTGTACAGCATGGCCGATACCAGGGACGTCTTGCCGGCGTGTCCGTGGCCGACCATCGCGACATTACGGATGTTTGCTCCAGAATAGACTTTCAAGTTGGGCTCCTCCAGGCAGGCGCGGGAAGGAAACGGCCTACGAATGAAGACGGGAATTAGGACAGGACGTGACTAGCCCGAGATCACCTGCCAAAACCTAGGATGCTACCACGTGGGAAGCGAACGCCTCAACCGGCCCAAGCTGGGAGTGGGCGGGTGGACCTGACGCGGGTGTACTGCTGAGTGGGCGCAACCTCCTGGCGCGGGGGAGCAACAAACTATTGAGCTTTCTTCCACCGCTCCGGGAAGAAACAAAACAGGCAAGACAGCGATAAGAACGGAATGTTGCGCGGTAGTTAATTCCGTCAGGAGAAACAAATGGAGCCCACCCTGTCTGAACCATCGCTTCCGCATCCCGGTCTACCGAATAAGGCGATCACACCCTCTGGTATCATCGTGCGCGGCATGTTCGGCGGACAAACCAGCGAAGAGTGGGTCGCGAAGTACGAGCGAAGCCACCAGCATCCGGTTAACCGACTGTGCCATACCTACGGCATCCCTACCATCCTGATCTCTGTGACCGTGTTCGCCGCGGGATTCATCCGTCACCGCCTCTGGTGGTGGGCGTTCGCGCTGTTCGTCTTCGGATGGCTGCTGCAGTTCATCGGTCATGCTTTTGAAGGAAAGCCGCCGGAGTTCTTCCACGACTGGCGATTCCTGTTCGTCGGCGTGCGCTGGTGGTGGGCAAAGATCAACGGCAAAGCCTGATACTCGCGCAGTTGAATTGGCCAGCAGTTGCAGCAGGGTGGGGTTTCGACTTTTGTTCGAAAAGTAAAATTCCTGTCTCCGTTGCGGCCAAGCCTTGCCCTGCCCGTCTTTCTGCTTTATGCTCAAACTCAACTTGGGGTTCGGATTCACCGAAAATAATGCAGCGTCTGACCGCCAGATTCTTGCTGTTATTCGCGATTGTCGGAACGATTCTTCCGGCCGCGCTGCAGGCTACGGCTACGCCGCAACGTGCCTGCTGCCGGCGGCAGGCCGCGCATCACTGTCACGACGCTGCTGATACGAATCCGCAGGGGCCCGTCGTCCGCGGCGTCGGGTGCTGCCACGGCGACTGCTCTCGCACGGTCACAACCGCCCGGTGGGCACACCCACAACCCCAAACCGGCGCGATCTCTTCCGAACTCTCGCGCGAAGTTTCACTCGAGACGCACGACTCTGCTGTCTGTGCGCGGTTCCTGGCATCCCTGTCTACCCGCGCTCCTCCACTAGTCTCCATCGCTTGATCCGCTCAAAGCGCACCGACTCCTGAACGATTGTGGACGAGGGCAGCGCTGCTACTGCGGCCCCTAGTTGCTCACTGCCACTGGAGACTTCATGCGTTTGATTCGCATTGCGCTGCTCGCAATATTCTTGCCCCTCACCGTCTACGCGGCGGTGGTCGGATCGGTGCGCGGCGTGATCCACGATCCGCAGCACCGTCCGGTCGAGGAAGCCATGGTCATGATCAAGGCTAAGAACTCCGACTGGGCATCGACCGTTAATTCCGATGCCGGCGGCAATTTCGTGTTTAATGCGGTGCCGCTTGGGGAATATACCGTGACCGTCGCGGGTGTCGGATTCGAACAGGCCCAGCAAGATGTCATGGTGGTCTCGGGCTCGAACCCAGTGCTGCATTTCGCGCTCAGCGTCGCCGGCGCGAAAGAGACCGTCACCGTTTCAGGCGCCACCGAAGAGGTGCCGACCGATACGGCAACTCCGACCACAGTCGTCAACCGGCTCGACGTGGCGCGCACGCCCGGAGCCGCGCGCAGCAACAGCCTGGCCATGATCACCAACTTCGTGCCGGGCGCCTACATTACGCATGATCAGCTTCACATTCGCGGCGGACATCAGACGAGCTGGCTGGTTGATGGCGTGCCGGTTCCGAACACGAATATCGCGTCGAATATCGGACCGCAGTTCGATCCCAAGGACATCGATTACCTGGAAGTCAGCCGTGGAAGTTACGGAGCGGAACTGGGCGACCGCACCTACGGAGTGTTCAACGTTGTGCCGCGCACGGGATTTGAACGCAATCGTGAAGCCGAACTGGTGCTCAGCGCCGGAAACTTCTATCAGACTAATGACCAGTTCAGCTTCGGCAGCCACAGCGAGCGCTTCGCGTACTACGCCAGTGTGAACGCGAACCGGAGCAATCTCGGGATCGAGCCGCCCGTACCGCAAATCGTTCATGATGCCGAGAGCGGATACGGCGGCTTCGGTTCGTTCATCTTCAACGTCAATCCCTCAAATCAGCTGAGGCTGGTGAGTTCGCTCCGAAAAGACTTCTATCAGGTTCCCTACGATCCATTCCCCAACGACATTGAGAATGGAGCGATTCCGGAGAATGACTTCACTCCGCAGTATCCCAGCATCGGATTGCGCGACAGTGATCACGAATCCGACGCGATTGTGAACCTCTCCTGGGTACACACCTTCAACTCGAAACTGCTGCTGACAGTTTCGCCGTTCTACCACTACAACGCAGCGAACTATACGAGCTCTCCTTTGGATACGCCGGTCGCAGCCCGTCAGGATCGCAGCTCCAACTATGCCGGAGGCCAGGCCAGCTTCACGGCGAATTCTTCGAAGAACAATTTTCAGGCGGGCGTATACAGCTTCTATCAGGCGAACAACGAGACCTTCGGGGCCATTTTCAACGATGGCACCGGGCACCCCGTGTTCGCTGCTTCCGAGCATCCCACCGGTAGCCTGGCGGCGTTCTTTATCGATGATAGTTTCAAACCATTCCCAGGGCTGACCCTCACCGCGGGGATACGTCCCACGCACTTCTCCGGCAACAATGGATTCTCAGAGAACGCGATCAGTCCCCGATTCGGCGCAGCTCTCACCATCCCTCGCCTGCGTTGGACTTTCCGCGCGTTCTACGGACATTTCTACCAGGCTCCGCCGCTGGTCACCGCTTCCGGTTCATTGATCAATCTTTGTAATAGCAGCGACTGTGGCTTTACAACCCTCGCCGGCGAACGGAATGAAGAACATCAGTTCGGCGTCACCATCCCCTTCCGCGGATGGACACTCGACGCCGACACGTTCCACACTCGCGCCACCAACTTCTTCGATCACGACGTGATCGGAGAATCCAACCTGTTCTTCCCACTGACGATCGACAAAGCGCGAATTCGCGGCTGGGAGGTCACGCTGCGTTCTCCCCGGCTCGCGCACCGGGCGCAGATTCATCTTGCTTATTCGAATCAGATCGCCGAGGCCGGCGGTGGAATCAATGGCGGGCTGACCGATTTCGCTACCAACATTTGTGAGCCGGCTCCTCCGGGCAGCTTTTGTATCCTGGATCACGACCAGCGCAACACCCTCAATGTCGGCGGAGATCTCACGCTGCCGTGGAACTCGTATGCTTCGACCAATGTCTATTACGGCTCCGGATTCGCCAACGCTTTTCCCGGCCAGCCATATCCCGGAGACTATCTCCCCCAACACACCACGTTTGATCTGACGCTAGGCAAGCAGTTCGGCGAGCGCTTCTCCGCATCGGTCACCGCGCTCAATGTTGCCAACCGCCGCGTGGAACTCGATAACAGCGTCACGTTCGGAGGATTCCACTGGAATAATCCGCGGGAGGTATTCGTGGAATTGCGGTACCGGTTTCACTACTAAGGACAAAGGCGAGAAATGGCGATCAAGTGTCATTCCGAGCGAAGCGAGGAATCCCTACCTCAGGCAGATTCGTTCGGGTAGGGCCGCTTCGACTCCAAACGAGCCCGCTTCGCGAGCTCATTCTGTGTTCAGCATGACAGACGAGATAGCTGCGTTGATGTCACCCTTTGGTAGTAAAGCTTACCGGGCGGGCTTCTCTCGGAGTAATTCCTCCACGTCGCCAATCTTCTCACCCAGCAGGTTCAGCTTGCGCGCCAAACCCTGGATCTCCACTTCGGACCGCCGGTTCACGTCGTAATCGAGTTCACCGCGCAGCCGGTCTTTAGTGTCCTGACGGTTCTGGCTCATCATGATGACCGGCGCCTGGAGCGCGGCCAGCATCGACAAGAAGAGATTCAACAGGATAAAAGGGTATGGATCCCAGGCTCGGTTCCCCAGCCAAATCGAGAGGCTCACGTAGGCGAACAGAGTGACCATAAACGAGATGATGAACGTCCAAGACCCGCCGAAGCCAGCAACGGTGTCTGCAACGCGCTCTCCGAACGTCATTTCTTCCTCGATGATTTCGTTGGGGTGCCGGTTGGCGCGGAGACGCACCAGTTGCTGTGAGGCATGAAACTGCCTGCCGAGGACCTGGAGCATGTCCATGCCCGCCAATGGCTTGCGCTGGAGCAGCACCGCAATGTCCTGACGATCGACCTCGATGCAGATGGCTTCATCGATCGCTGTCGCATCCGTCTGATGCGGAGTCTGATCGAGCATCGACGCGAATCCGAAGAACTCCCCGTGCGACACCACGATATACGCTCGACCGCTCGAGTCGCCGATCTTGTAGATGCGCTGCCGCGGCGCAAACGCCTTCAGCTCCACCTGGCTGGCGAGCACCGCCATCTCTTCTTCATCGAGCAAGGCAAAAAGCGGAACATGTTTCAGAACTTCAGGGTCGCATGGCATGGAACCTTCTCCGTAGTGACAAATCCCGCGTAGGATTTCACAGCGCGAAGGAAGAAATCCAGAGGGGTCTCGTTGTCCCCGCATGGCCAACCGCGTTCCATACGAGTTAAAGTGTTAACAAAATGAACATTCGAATGGAACGCCTTTTTATCATTGTCCTAGTCCTCTCAGCCTTTGTAGCCACTTCCTGCCATCGTTCCAAACCGCAGGCCACTAAGCGCTACCACTTTACCGGCCGGGTCATCTCCATCGATAACCAGGCGCAGTCCGCCAGTATCGATGGCGACCTGATCCAGGGATTCATGGAACCGATGGTGATGTCGTACAAGATCAAGCCAGTGTCGATGCTGCGCCAGCTTTCCCCTGGAGACTCGATTTCCGCCGATGTCGTGGTGGTCGAGCACGACCCGCGCGACGAGAACGCCGATTCCGACTACTGGCTGGAAAACGTCAAGGTCACTGGCCATGCTGCACAACCGCCCGCCAACGGCCCGAAAGCATTTCATATGCCCGCGCCGGGAGAAGAAGTCCCGGACTTTGCGTTCACCGATCAGGACGGGAAGCATATTTCGCTGCATCAATTTCATGGGAAGACGCTGATGGTGACGTTTGTCTACACGCGCTGTCCGTTTCCCGACTTCTGCCCGCGCATGAGCAGTAATTTCGGCGAGATCTACAAGCAGCTTGGTTCGAACGCGTCACTGGCCGAGACACAATTGTTGAGTGTCAGTTTTGACCCGGAGCACGACACGCCGAAAGTCCTGCGCAACTACGGATTCTCGGTGGCTCACACGCACGACGCCGCGCTGTTTCGGCGCTGGCAATTCGGGGCGCCCAAGGTGGCCGATTTGCCGCAGATCGCCGACTTCTTTGCGCTCACCGTAAAGCCCGAGGGCGGACTGATCACACACAGCCTGAGCACTGCCGTGATCGGACCCGATGGCAAGATCGTGAAGTGGTATCACGGCGGCGACTGGCAGGTTTCTGATTTAATAAAGGACGCTGGCGAGCAGCGAGCAATGAGCGATGAGCGATGAGCCTTCAGCGAATGGCGTGGCTCATGGCTCACTGCTAATTGCTCTCGATAAGAGGGACTCATGAAATATGTTCTGCTGATTCTGGCCGTGCTCGGAATCGTTGTGTCTTCGCTGGCCCTGCGTGAACACTATCGCGAATATGGCGACTCGCCGTGCAGCATCAACGAGCGCTGGGATTGTGGCGTCGTTAATCACAGCCCGTTTGCCGTGCTGGGCGGGGTGTTTGATCAGATGGGCATTCACAGTCACATCCCGATCGTCAGCGGGATGCCGGTTGCCACGGCAGGGATCCTCGGATACATCCTGATGGCTGCGGTAGCATTTCGCCGTTCCTATCGCTGGTTGCTTCTTCTTACCTGGGGGAGCTTGGCGTTTTCGCTGTACCTCGCACACATAGAGAAAGACTTGCTCGGGGTCTGGTGCGTCTACTGTGTGATCTCGCTCGGCCTCGTCTGTGCAATGTCCGTGCTGACTCTGGCCGCCGTGATTTCGGGACTGGTGCGCAAGCCCGCGCCGGCCTAGTCAAAGAAACCGCTTCCATATTTGTCATTCTCCGTAGGGACGAATTTGCTTGTGGCTGGTAGCGTAGCGCCGCAAAACGGCAGCAGATTCCTCAACGGCTTAACGCCGTTTGGGAATGACAACCAGGCGAGCGACTCTGGTTTTGCCGACGCGCCTGCATCCGATTAGACTCGCTTCGATGCATTCCACGTACAACCGCGTTGCCGGACAGAGCGTCGAGCGTCTGGCCGCACTGAGCGATGGTATTTTCGCCGTCGCCATGACCCTGCTCGTACTCGACCTTCGCGTGCCCGCCAGCGACGCGGTTCACTCCGAGCGCGATCTCTGGCACGCTCTCCTGGCGCTTTCGCCGCGCCTGCTGATCTTTCTGATGAGCGTGATGACGCTCGGCATTTTCTGGGTCGGCCAGCAGACGCAGCTGAACTATTTCGCCCGCGCCGACCGCAACGTCGCCTGGATTCATATCGCGTTTCTGTGCGCCGTGTGTTTGATCCCGTTCTCGACGTCGCTGCTGGCCGAGTTCATTCACTACCGCATAGCACTGCTGGTCTACTGGCTCAATATCTTCCTGCTCGGCGTGTCGCTTTACTGGAGCTGGAGTTACGCCACGCGGAGTCGCCTCCTCGAAAATGATGTGCCTGAGGAAGTTCATAGGGCCCTGGTCCGGCGGGTCGTGATTGCGCAATCAATGTACGCAGCAGGAGCTACCCTCTGCTTCATCAATACGTATTACGCGATCGCGGCAATCGTGCTGGTGCAGGTAAACTACGCAATCGCGCCGAGGTTCTGCTGGGGATTGTTCTCGAAAAAGACCCAAGAGGCGGAGCAGGGATCAAACGGTGCGGTACGCCGATGATTCTCGGTACTGGCAACTCGGTGCTTGGTACTACCTAGCCTCTTTCGAACGCGTGCTTCTTCTCCAACTCCTCGATCGCTGCCTGACGCGTATTCTCAAACAGCTCTGCCTGATTCATTAGGCCCGGCGTCGCCTCGGCGTGTTCGCCTTCAATGCGAATCAGACCCTGCGCGGCGACCAGGCGCGCGGCGAGTTCGATGAGATGTGCCGGCGTGGTCTGCACATATTGGGCCTCGGCCGGATCTCCGATCCATACGCGTGGCTCGCCGACCAGTTTTGTCTGCCAGAAAACCTTGCGCTCGATAAATTCCGCCATGGCATCGTCGGTCGCCTTGCCAAAGATCCATTGCTGACGCTTGAAGTCATAGTGCCGGCTGGAAAACGGTACCGGCAGCAGCTTTCCCGACTTCAGAAATTCAATCTGCCTGCGGTCTACTTCTTTTCTCAGTGCATTGATGACCGGGGCTTCCGCATCTTTCGGTTCCAGCGACGGCATAATTTCTTTCACCGTCTGCGACATGTTCACGGCCACCGGCGCGTGCAATCCTTCAGAGCCTTCCAGGCGGATATCCCCGTGTAACACCCAAAAATCGGCGCCGGAAGTCGATGGATGAAACGGCCAATCCAGCTTCACCGTCAGCGGCAGCCCCGTCAGGGTTACCCAGATCTTCTTCGTGTCGCGTACAGTCCCGCCGCTCTCCTGCGTCATGAGTTCGATTCCTTTGGATGAGAGTTGCTGTAGGAAATTTTACCGGAAGCGGACAGGGGTCAGGGATCAGTGATTAGAGGTCAGTAACGGAAGGCCCGTGGGTGGTCGAAATCGTTGATCTGAGGCATGCACTTATCCCGACCCTCACTATGAGGTCCCGGCCCCTATCCCCTGACCCCTGATCCCGGACCTATCCCATCCAATGTCGTCCGCACCTTCACCGCTAATTCCGACCTCGTAAACGGTTTCTGCAGCAACTGTACCCCGGGCTCCAGCACTTTGTGCTGCACGACCATGTCATCGGTGTAGCCGGTCATGTACAGAATTTTGGTCTTCGGATCTTTTTGCAGCATGTTTTCGGCCAATTGCCGGCCACTCATCCCCGGCATGATCACATCGGTCAGCAGCAAATGAATCCGCGCCCCAAATTCGTCCGCCTTACGAATGGCTTGCTCTGCACTTCCGGCCTCCAGCACTTTGTAGCCGTAACTCTCCAGAAAGATTCGGGTCAGTTCGCGCAAGTCCGGTTCGTCCTCGGCAATAAGAATTGTCTCCGACCCGCCCGCAACCTGCATCTGCCTCATGCGGTCACCCTGCTTGATGCTGCTGCCCTCGGTAGCGGGCAGGTAAATGCGAAAAGCGGTGCCGCCCTCCGGTTCGCTATCGACCTGAATCCCTCCGCCGCTTTGCTTGACGATGCCGTAAACCGTGGAAAGCCCCAAGCCAGTCCCCTTTCCCATCGGCTTGGTGGTGAAGAAAGGCTCAAAGATGTGGGCCAGCGTGACCGCGTCCATGCCGTTGCCGGTATCAGTGACTCTGAGCATCACATAGCGGCCGGCTGCGAGATCCAGATCGCGGGCCTCGTCCTCGTGAAACTCCATGTTCGATGTCTCCATCGCGAGTTTTCCGCCGTGTGGCATGGCATCACGCGCGTTAACCGCCAGGTTCATCAGCACCTGTTCGACCTGGCCCGGGTCTGCCTTCACCGCCATCAGCGATGGATGCAGCCTCGCGATGAGTTCGATATCCTCGCCGATCACCCTCGACAACATTTTCTGCACGTCGGCGACGGTGTCATTCAAGTCAAGCACTTTCGGTTGCAGCACCTGCTTGCGGCTGAAGGCCAGCAGTTGCTGCGTGAGCGAAGCGGCACGCTCGGTGGCGCGCCGCATCTGCTCCAGCCCAACACGCGACCGCTCATCCAAGCCGGTCGCCAGTAATAGTTCCGCGTGTCCCATGATGATGCTGAGGATGTTGTTGAAGTCGTGCGCCACTCCGCCGGCCAGTCGTCCAATCGCCTCGAGCTGTTGTGCATTCCGCAGTTGTTCCTCGAGATGAAGTCTCTCTGTAACGTCGCGCGTGATGCCCCACGTGCGCACCCAGTGCCCATCGACAATGGTTCCCACCATGGTGTTGCGGAAGACTCTTTTTTGTCCCTGAGCGTCAAGCTCGATCGATTCCTGATCGGTAATCCGATATCCTTCCCGAATGAATTTCTCCATGAACTGCTGTGTGACTGGATGGTGCAGGATCAAAAAATCCGAGAGTGGCTTCCCCATCAGTTCCTGCGATGATGCGCGCCCGTACATTCTCGCCATGGCGCCGTTACACTCGGCCATGAATCCGCATTTGTAGCCCCTCGCGAGTTGCTCCTCGACCGTCAGGTGGCAGGGCACCGGCGGGTCATATTCCATCCGGTAGATGCCCTCGGAACTTTGCTCCACAAAATTGCGGTAGCGCTCCTCGCTCTCGCGCAAAGCCTCTTCGGCGCGCTTCCTTTCGGTGATATCCACCAGCATGCCGCGAGTCAGGCGTTTGCCGGTATGCGGGTCGCGCACAATGATGGCCTCGTCGCGAACCCAGATTTCCTCGCCATCATTCCGCCGCATCCGGTAGTCAATGTGAAAGAGCCGGCCCTCTTCCCACGTGTCCTCGCGCAAGGCCTGGGGCTGATCCAGGGGATTCAGGTGCTCCCACCAGAAGCGTGGATTGGCGAGGCAGTCTTCCGGCTTGTAGCCCAGGATGGTCGTCACCTGCGGGCTCATATAGAGAAATGGACCGAAGGCGCCGGCTTCGGCGACATACGAGATCGCCGGCACCTGCTCGACGAGTTGCCGATACTTGGCCTCCGCTTCTTGAAGCGCTGACGTCACCCGCCGGCTCTCCTCCTGCGATCGAATCGCCGTGATCCCGAACGACAGATTGTTGGCCATCTCGGTCAACAATTCGACTTCCGATTTCTCGAAGGAATTCGCCTGCTCGGAGTAGATGGCGAGGACGCCGAAGGGCAGTCCGGCCACTCGAAGTGGGAGAGAAATGATCGCGGCATAGCCGCGTTGCATCGCCGCTTCACGCCAGGGTGTGAATTGCGGGTCATGAGCGGTGTCGCTGAAGATGCAAATACGGTTCTCTCGAATCGCCGTGCCAATAGGGCCCCTGCCTGATGGGGTATCCGACCACCTGAGTCCAATTGTCTCCAGATAGCCGCTGTCGTATCCCGCATGGGCCATGGGGCGCACCGTCTTTTGCTCGTCCTGCTGGGCGTATGCGATGCCAGCCATCCGGTACCCGCCCACTTGCACGATGATTCCGCAGATCTGGTTCAGCAGTTCCTGTTCGCTGGTCGCCTGGGCGAGCGCCTGGTTGCAGGCACTCAGAGCACGCAGCGCCCGATTCAGGCGTCGAAGCTCCTTGTTGACCTCGCTGTCGCGATCGCTGGCGCTAACCTCGGGCGGACGAGGATCGGCACCCGGAGTTGTGGACACCTCCGCGCTCTGGTGCGCCGTCGCGGCGCTTGGGTTTTCAGGATCAGATTTATACTGCGTCAAGGAATCGCGGGCCAACCCCGTTCGAGCCCACCCCGCAATAGTGTACATATTTCGCCGATGATTCCTGACAACGTTTCCGGCGTTCCAATTCCCGAACAAGAGCTTTAACTACTAAGGGCACTAAGGTTCACAAAGGAAATCCTTCGTGTCCTCCGTGGTTAAGGAATTTTGCCTCAGCGGGGATAATGTTGGGTTTGGCGCGAAACCAGCCGCTGATTTATACTTTGAGTTTGCCCTAAGACCGTCGAACGAATCAGGAGCAGCTACTTTTCATGCCTAAGCGTACTTTCCAACCTAACCGGCGCAAGCGATCCAAGAAACACGGATTCCGCACGCGCATGAAGACCCAAGGCGGCCAAAAGGTTCTTTCTCGCCGCCGCGCCAAGGGGCGCAAGCGGGTCTCAGTGAAACCAGGTTTCCGCGAATAGTGTGGCGCGGGGGCCCTCGGCCGCGACTGCGTCCATCGCAACAGCGTTTTGTAGTGTAGAGGCACTGTGACCGACGGTGTGCCCGGAGCATCGAATCAAGGTGTCGAGCCGCGAAAGGCGAAAGCCACTTTTCCCCGCAGCTCTCGGTTGTTACGCCACGCCGATTTCGAGCGTGTGTACAAGCAGGGCCGGCGGCATTTCTCGGCATCCATGACCGTTTTCTATCTGGACCGGCAAGCCACTGGCGCTGCTAGAATTCCGGCAACTTCAGGCCTGCGCGTCGGATTCACTGTGGGGCGCGCTTTGGGAGGCGCCGTTCAGCGAAATCGCTTGAAGCGTCGCCTGCGGGAGGCAGTTCGCCTGACCCGGCCTTTTCCGGGCCTTAGCGCCGACGTGGTGATCAATCCGAAGAAGGTGTTGTCAACCATCAGCTTCGACGCGCTGTTGAACGAAGTGGGCCAGGCTTTCGTAGTCATAGAGAGGAAGTTGGCGAAAGGTCAGGGAGGTTCGGTCCCCGCCAACCGCAAGGATCGCGGAAGCTCGATTTCGGGAGCCGGAAGCCAATAATTATGCGTCAAGTCGGCCAACGCGCGATGTTGCAGTTGTTGCGTGCTTACAAGTGGGCTGTCTCACCGATGTTTCCACCCTCGTGCCGCTATACGCCCACGTGTTCGGAATATGCCATGGAAGCGATCGAGCGGTTCGGAGTGTTGCACGGAGGAATGATGGGTGCGGCACGCCTTCTGCGCTGCCATCCGTTCGTTAAGGGTGGTTACGATCCGGTGGTGAAACGAGCCGGCGAAGCCCCATGGAAGAGCGGCCCTGGGGACGCGTCAGACATTCGTAATTCGCCGGGACTTAGCCCCGGTGGTCGTTCTTGAAACGGAACTCATAATACTTTGGCCGAATATCGCAATCCTCAAACCGAGCCGGGCAGCGAAAAACGTTTGCTGCTGATTTTCTTGATCTCCTTCGTCTTCATGCTGCTGGCGCAGCCTCTGCTGAAGAAGTACTTTCCGACTCCTCCGCCTCCGCAGAAGATCGCTCAGACGGAACAGACTCCGCCCCCGCCTCCGGCCTCGAAGAGTGCATCCACTGCGCCCGTAGCTCCCTCAGCGCCAGGAGTCACGAAGCAGGCCGCCGGGGAAACAGAGACTGTCATTGAGGGCGACCTCTACCGGGTCACCTTCACCAACCGCGGGGGACAGGTTAAATCCTGGATTCTCAAGAAATTCGACAATGACGCCGAAACCGGTAAGCTCGACCTGGTCAATCCCACTGCCGGCGCGCAGTATGGTTATCCGCTCTCGCTCTGGACCTATGACGAAGAGCTTCGCGGACGCCTGAACTCGGCGCTCTACGTTGCGACCCAAAACGGCAGGCAGATCACCTTCGAGTACTCTGACCAGGATCTAACAGTCCGCAAGGTCTTCAAGTTTGACGACACTTACGTCGTCAAAGTCGAAGCAAGCCTAACTTACAAAGGGTCGCCGAAGGAAGCTTTCTTAGCGTGGCCCTCCGGATTTGGCGATCAGACCTCGCCTGCTTTTTATGCGAGTTCGCTTCTCGCCTACCAGTTCAACAAGAACATCGAACGGGTATCCCCCCACTGCGGGGGAGGGGTTTTCTCTCTGTTCTCAAAGTGTACGCAGGTGATCGGCGGAGCGACCATGCCCGGTCCCTTCCACTGGGCCGGACCCACTGATCAATATTTCGCCGCTGTCTTCATTCCTGATGATCCTATCGCGGCTTCGATGGTCACTCTGAATCACAGCATGCCGATTCCGAAGGACCCAAAGAAGCCCCAGGACACAATCAATGTTGACGTAATCGGCGCTGCCGTAGGCAACCTGCACGGCCCAACCTCCGAGCGTCTGTTCGCCGGCCCGAAAGAGTTGCAGGTTCTGCAGAAGATTCCAGTTCCCGGTGTCTCTGGTGCCGACAACGATCTCAATGGCTTGGTCGACTTCGGCTGGTTGGGGATCATCGCCAAACCGCTCTTCGTCTGGCTGCGCTGGACCTATCACCACGTCATCCACAACTGGGGATGGGCCATCGTTCTCCAGACGCTGATCATCAGCCTGGCCTTGCTACCGCTGCGCATCACGCAAATGAAGTCGATGCTGAAGATGCAGCGAGTGGCGCCGCAGATCAAGTCGATTCAGGAGAAATACAAAAAGTACAGCTTGCGCGACCCGCGAAAGGCGGCGATGAACGAGGAAATCGCTGCGCTCTACAAGAAAGAAGGCGTCAATCCCGCAGGCGGATGCCTGCCATTGCTGATCCAGATGCCTTTCCTGTTCGCATATTATCGGATGCTGTCGACGGCACTCGATCTCCGGCACGCGCACTGGCTCTGGATTAAGGATCTATCAGCTCCCGATCCGATTTACATAATCCCGATTCTGATGGTCATCAGTAGCCTGGTTATGCAGCGCATGACGCCGCAGGCCGGCATGGATCCCGCACAGCAGCGCATGATGAACGTGATGATGCCCTTGATGATGGGCTTCATTTTCTTCCGGCTGCAGGCGGGTTTGAACTTGTACTACGCTATGAGCAATTTGATCCAGATCGCACAGCAGGCCGTGATGAATCGCACGTCGCTCGGCCGCGAAATGCGCGAGATGATGGCCAAACGCGCCAGGAAGAAAGACAAGTAGCAGGTGGAAGAGCGGCGCTTCAGCGCCGCGTCAGAAGCAAATAGAGATTGGGGCTTTCGCCCCAGATAGCTGAAAGCTGCCTTATGGACAAAGTCGCTGCCGCCAATCAGATCAACCAATTCCTTCAGGCCGTCGTCACTCACGGCGGTCTTCACCTCAAGTACCGCATCATCGTCGACCCGCCTCTCCCGGAGAATCGCGACTGGGAGAAGCCAGAAATTCTTGTCGACTTCTCCGGCCCTGATTCCGCGCTTTTGCTCGATCGCGGCGGAGAGTTGCTGCGCGCCCTTGAATTGCTTGCCCTCGAAATGTTGCACCTGGCTTCGGGCGAGCACGAAAAAGTCTGCTTCGACTGCCAGAATCGCCGCTCCCTGCGCATTCAGGAATTGCGTACCTCGGCCAACGTCGCAGCCGAGAAGGTTCGCAGGACCGGGACTCCGTACCACTTCAGCCCGATGTCCTCGCGCGAGCGCCGCATCGTCCACTTAGCCCTGCGCGATGAAGCAGACCTGCACACCGAAAGCGAAGGCGAGGGCGCGAACCGTTGCCTCGTGGTTTACCCAAAGGATTACAAGGGCGCAGCCGGGAAACCGGCCCCGCGAACCCTTCCGTAATAGACCATCGAATAATCTTGAGGGTGCCCCCACCCTTGTCGCGTTTTGTGCGGGAGGGCCTGCACTGAGCGAAGTCGAAGGGGTGGGGTTTTTGACTTCGCCTCGGAATTCCCAATCTCTCTCCCACTTCACCGCGCATGCCGAAGCGCAAGCATCTATTTGTACCCCGAAGCGGCTCTCTCATCCCACCATTAACGAAGTTGATTGGTACCAACCGTGATTCTCTGACTGTGATGAAATGAAGACGGGCGGCCACAAGGCCGCCCTTTCATTGAACTGAGTACTGGGTACTACTCTTACCTTCCCGCCCCGGCAGCTGCCGCCTGCGGCATCATGCCGGCAATCTTCATCGTCTCGATCCGGTTCAACACCGTCTCCATGCTCGACCCGGTATCCACGCAAGCATCCACATACGGATGCCGGCTTCCATCGGCATGCATGACGAGCACACTGGTCTCGGCATTCACCTTCTTCACCATGTAGGGCAGGTGATGCCTGTCGTTTCGGCTCAATGTCGATCCCAGAATTACCAGGTCGAACGTGGATTTCTTCAGAGCCTCGTCCACGTTCTTGCGCCCCTCGGCCTTCTGTACCACGTGTCCCGCCTTTTCAAATGCCGCGGCTTGCTTCGCTAAAACGTCCCCATCGCCTTCGCCATAAAGAATTCTTAGTTTTGCTTTCGCCATTGACTCCGTCCTCGTTGGCACCTGACGCACTGGTACCTGCCAATGACGGTAGCAACGGGTCAGGCCGCGTTAAACGTCACCGAAGGTCCATCACGAACGAGACTGAAGCCTCCGTGCGCTCCTTCGTGACCTTCGTAGTTAAAGCCTTTGGCTCCGCTGCCGAGAACTGTTCACTTCTAAATCCCTTCCCCAAAAACCCCTTTGGGCTATACACTTCTGCGCGGGAGGCTTTCCACATGTCGGCCACGATCGTCTGGAGAGCAGTACTCATATCGTTATTGTTGGCACCGTGCGTCGCCGCGCAAAACGGCGGCAATCAATCCACTACCACCTGCAATCTGGACGATGGACGCCAGGTTTACATTCGCTACACGCCGGTCTCGGCGAAACAAGAGAGGATTTCCAACGGCAAACCGTGGGCCCCGGGCGGCACACCGATGACGCTATTTACGGAAGCGCAACTGTCGCTGGGGAGCTCGGTGATTCCTATCGGTGCGTACACCGTCTATCCGATTCCTGCCCGCGGCAACTGGTCGATCGCCGTGAACAAAAACGTCACCGCGGGATCGGCGTACGACGAGAAGCAAGACGTGGCTCGTGCCCAAATGGAAACTGCTCAGGTGGAATCGGCCACCGACCAATTGGAAGTCGCTTTCGCCCACGTCGGCGCCCGATGCAGTTTGCGTGTGTACATCGGCAAGACTGCGTCCTTCGTAGACTTCCATGCAAAGTAGGAGCAGGTTCCAGTTGATCGAACCGGCATCGGCCGGCATGAAGTCTTGATCGCTGCAGTTCACGAGAATCTCCGATGCGCATCCTGCTCTTCTTCTTCTTAATTGCCACCGCCATCGCCCAGTCCGGTCCGAGAGTCCAGACTTCCCACACGACCGAGAATCTTCGCGGAGTAAGTGCGGTCTCGCGGCAGGTCACTTGGGCCAGCGGCACGCACGGCACCTATCTCCGCACCACCGACGGCGGCCAGACCTGGATTCCCGGCCAGGTCCCAGATGCCACCACGCTCGACTTCCGAGCCGTAGTCGCGTTCTCGGCAAACGAAGCTTTCCTGATGTCCGCGGGCCCCGGTGACCAGTCTCGCATCTACCACACGGCTGACGCCGGCCAGCACTGGCAACTACAGTTCACCAATTCGAATCCCAAGGGATTTT
>QIAL01000378.1 GCA_003225535.1 Acidobacteriota bacterium
TTTTCCACGAAGGCGATTGGAGAGCATGTAGAGCAACATCACGGCCGCGATGCCCGAGACCATGGCCGAGAAGATGAAGACGATGGGCATCAGCGGGGACGACCACCAGGGGTTGGCTTTGATGGATCCGAAGATGAAGCCGACATAACCGTGAAGCAGGAAGGCGGAAGGGATGCCGATGAGGGTAATGAAATAGCCGAGCCGGTCGTCGATTCGCAGCGAGCGTTCGCTGATGTTGTCGGAGCCGAAGGTGAGGAATCGGTAGATTAAGCGTGTTGCGCCGGTCGAGGTCTTGGACTTCACGACGATGTCGCGGCGATAGTCGAGCCAGATTTCGAGGAGCAGGACCGCCATCAGGTACCAGAGATAGACGAAGCCGAACATCGCCATGGCGGACGAGCGGTGCGGCGTCAGGTACATTTCGAGAGAGCGCTCAGGATGGCCGAGATGCAGTTGCAGCGGGAGTGGCGCGACCAGCAGGAATGCCAAGGCTGTCAGCAGCGCGAGGCGGTAGGTCGGCTTCACAGCCTCGACGCGAAAAACGCGCTCCAGCGATGCGAGGATGAAGGCACCGGCGACCAGTCCTGTGATGAAGGTGCAACGAGCCCTCCTAGGTGAGCAGTTCACGCGTCCCTACGGGACGCGTGCTCGTCTTTACCATCACCCGGCGCTGGAAGCGCCGGGCTACTCTCAGACGCCCCTCCGGGGCGATCAACGGACTGATCCATCCATGCCGTTGTAAAAAACTTTTGCGCCCGTCGCCATGTGCGGCTTCAAGACCTGCACATTATGCGTGCGCAGGAACTCGTGAATCGGATCCTTTGGATTCTTGAGATCTGCGAGCTGGCGCGCACCGGTCGGACAGACCTCGCAGCAGGCGGTCGTCAATCCCTTGGTGATGCGGTGATAACACAGCGAGCATTTCTCCGCCGTGTTGGTCTTGGGGTTGATGAAGCGGCAGCCGTACGGACATGCCTGCACACAGTAACGGCAGCCGAGGCAGTAGTTCTTGTCGACAAGAACCACGCCGTCGGGAGAGACGAAAGTTGCGCCAACGGGACAAACTTGTGTACAGGGAGAGTCCTCGCAGTGGTTGCACAGTTTAGGTACGAAGAAGTTCTTGCCGTCGCTGATCTCATTCGGCGGGAATCCCTGCTTGCCGCCATCAGGCGATTCGACTTCGGGCCGCTCGATCTTCCAATCGGAGACGTGGTAGCGCTCGATCCAGGTACGAAAGTAGCCATCAGGGACATCGTTCTCTTCGGAGCACGCCCGCACACAACTTCCGCAACCGATGCACTTGGGAATGTCGATCAGCATGCCCCACCAGTGCTCGGTCATCTTGTAGTTCGGGGAAGCCTCAGGCGTTCCGGCCTGAACGTACTTCCAGGCGACGGCAGCTGCAGGCAGCAAGATGAGGAGGCGGCGGCGAGTGATTTCCATTAATTCTTGCCTCCTGCGGGCTTGGTGTTCGCGGCCTTAATCTCTTTCTCACCTTCGATCTTGGGCCGATGCGGTTTGTGACAGGTGTTGCAGGCGAGACCTCCGGAGTGATCGGAGGAGACGACCTGGGGAAATCCCTTGGGCTTGGCGCTGTTGGCCTCGTGACATCGCGCACAGATGATGGCGGTGTCGGGCAGTTGTGGCTTCACCGAGGACGGATCGTCAGCGTGCTTTCCTTGTGCTCCGTGGCAAGCCTCGCAGGGAACGTTGGCATGACGGCCCAGTTTCTTCTGGTCTAAAACGTCGGCGTGGCAGCTCTCACAGACGTCATGGCCGGCGAAAGCTGGCGTGCGGGCGGCGATCTCGGCGATGGCGGTGCCACGGTAGTGGCCATACTCGCCAAAGCTCTTGGGGACGATTGCGGCGCGCAATAGGACGAAGACCGCCAGGAGAATTGCGATGACGACGGCAAGGCGGACGAGATGTTCGGTGTCCTTGAACACGATTGCTTTCCCTGCGCCGGGCGCTCGGAAGCGCGAAAAGGCGCAGTGATCTTGGATACCGTGTATCTGTGTGAGGAACGATGAGCGGGGTCACAAGAGTGCGTGACTGGGGTCACTGGACTCCGCTATAGCCCGGCAAAGGGGAAGTTTATCGACCAGTCATCCAACTAGTCACTTTAGAATGCAGACAAGAAAAAGGGGCTGGCACCGATGCCAGCCCTTAAATGAATTTCAAAATTAGAAGGTAAAGTGGACGCCGAATTCACTCCAGATCGAGCGCGGAGTGAACGTTGAACTGGGATTGATGAATCCCGTCGGGTGACCGAACGTTGAACTGCTAACGTCGTTTCCGAAGTTGTTGCCGTAGTTCGCCCTGTTGGTGAGGTTGAAGGCTTGCGCCACTAATTGAATGTTCATGCGCTCGCCGATTTTGAAGTTCTTGGCCAGTTTTGCATCCAATTCGAAAAACGCCTGTCCACGAAGCGGGGCATACTTGGCGATCGTGCATTGCCCCGTGTAGTAGCACGTGCCGACATTCCCTTGCGCAGCCGCAGTCGCGTCGGCCTGAATAGTGGGATCGCGGTTAGCGGGAGCGTAGAGGGCATCCGCCGCAATCGCTGCGGCCACGTACTGGTTGATGTAGTCCGTCCCGTAGGTGTAGTTCTTCAGGTCGTTGTTCGGTACCACGACGGCGGCAGCGGTTCCGCCGCCAGCGTTAATGGTGTTGTAGGAATTGGTCAAGTTATAGGGACGGGCCGTGCCGAACTGAAGGATCGGCGCGAACTGAAATCCCTTGGGCAAGTCGACCAGCCCGCTAACCGTTATGTGATGACGCTCGTCATTGATTGAGGGACCCCACTCGTATGGGGCAAAGGGGCGATAACCGTCGCGAGCATAGTTGCGGAAGATGGTGGTCCCGCCGCCACCGGCGTCGTAACCATAGGCCCACGACAGCGTGTAATTCGCGTTCAACGAAAAGTGACGGCTCATACGCTGGCGGAAGCTCAGATTGACGCCGTCGTAACGGCTGCGGTTGATGGACTCGTCACTGCGCAAACTGTTTAGCACCGGCTGCCCGGCTGCGGCAAAATCGGCGGACAGGGGGCGGGTCAAGATGGCGTTTCCGAAGTTCATGTTACATCCATTCGGAAAGTCGGGACTGGTGCAGGCAGTACCGCTTGTGTCGGTGCCAGTCACGACTTTCTGGTCGATGTTGATCGTTTTGTCCTCGTGGAGACTGAGAACATGGGTGTATTCCGCTTCCAAAACGGAGTTGTTGTTAATCGCCCAGGAATAGCCGATGTTGAATTCCTCGGACACCGGGTTGCGGAAATTCGGATCCATGAGGCGGCCAACGCTTCCATCCGCAGCAGTCGATGCTGGACCGGGCAAGCACGCCTCCTGAGCCGCGATGTTCGCTTGCGAATAGGAGAACGACCCGAGTGTCCCGCCACACGGCAGCGGATCGCCGGGTGCCGAGAGGCTCAAAACGGTCTGAAAGATGGTTGGGTTTGCGAGCTGCTCCATGAATAATGGAACGTTCTGGAAAGTATTGCCGAAGTAGAGCCCGAAGCCGCCGCGCAGCACGTGCTTGCCCCGTCCGGTCAGATCGTAGGCGAATCCGATGCGCGGGCTGAAGTCCATGGTGTCGTCATGCGCTGTATGCCTGGTGTTGTACGCCGCAATCGGGTTGACGGACGCTATAGCA
>QIAL01000379.1 GCA_003225535.1 Acidobacteriota bacterium
TCCAGTCTGGTACGCGTATCCTGTGCCCTACGCCGTTGAAGGCGCCCCGGCAGACGACCAGCAACAAGAAGCCTCCGACGACGACGCAGATTACCAGGGCGGACCTACCGTGTTCGATCGCCGCGGTTCAGGCCCCCGCTCATACGTAGCTCCAGCGAAAGATACTCCGCCCGCGCACACCGCCGAACGTACACGGGAAGAGGCTCCCGCCGTCGAGCCTGATCCTCCGCTGCCGCCTACGCTTCTGGTTTTCAAAGACGGACGCACGCTGGAGGTCGCGAATTACGCCATCCTCGGCCAAACGCTGTTCGACCTCTCGCCCGGACACCGTCACAAATTCGCCATCAGGGATTTGGACCTCGAGGCCACCCGCAAACAAAACGACGAGCGCGGCGTAACGTTCCAACTGCCACAAACGATTCAGGCAAACTAAACCAGGAAGTCGACCAACCCGAAGTTCTTCTGCGGCCTCCGAGGCCTTTCTCCGTGTTGTCTGCGGTTAAGAGCCTGCATGCGGAATCATCGGCCCACCAAACACTTCTCCGACACCCAATTCCTGCCGCCATCGTGCTATAATCATGACAGTTCCCAGGGCACATAACATCCTGTAGAAACAACCAGTTACAGAGCTAGTAGCGTGACTGGAATGCCCGTTTAATCGGAACTCGATTTAGCTCGTAGCTCACTGCTCGAAGCTCATTGCTCATATGCCTGACGATCAGAATCCAGAACTCCCCTTGACTCCTCCGCCGGGTGGCGATGGTAGTGGCCCCGGTGCGCTGAACATTCAACCCGTCAACATCGAAGAGGAGATGCGCCGGTCGTATCTCGATTATTCGATGTCGGTCATCATCGGCCGCGCGCTGCCCGACGTTCGCGACGGACTCAAGCCCGTGCATCGCCGCATTCTCTACACGATGCAGCAGATGGGCCTCTATCCGAATCGCGCCACGCGCAAATGCGCCCGCATCGTCGGCGAAGTAATGGGCAAGTACCACCCGCACGGCAACCTTGCCGTGTATGACGCTCTCGTCCGTCTCGCCCAGGACTGGTCGATGCGCTACCCGCTGATTTTTGGTCAGGGAAATTTCGGCTCCGTCGACGGAGATCCCCCGGCAGCCGACCGTTATACCGAAGCGAAGCTGGCGCAGGTTTCCACCGCGCTCCTCGAAGATCTCGACAAAGATACGGTCGACTTCCATCCCAACTATGATGGCAGCGAAGTCGAGCCCGATGTTCTGCCCGCCCGCATTCCGAACTTGCTGATCAACGGATCGGATGGAATCGCGGTCGGCATGGCCACGAAAATTCCGCCGCACAATCTTACGGAGATCGTCGACGCCACCATCACGCTGGTCAACAATCCCAACGCCCAGCTCGCAGAAATTCTGAAGTTCGTCCAGGGTCCCGACTTCCCCACCGCCGGCATCATCCACGGCCGCTCGGGAATTTTCGAAGCCTATCGCACTGGGCGCGGGCGCTTCATGATGCGCGCCAAGGCGTCCATCGAAAACATCAACAAAGACCGCCAGTCCATCGTCGTCACCGAGATTCCTTATCAGGTCAACAAGTCCGTCCTGATCAAGCGCATCGCGCAACTGGTCAACGACAAGGACATCGAGGACATCTCCGACGTGCGCGACGAATCCGATCGCGACGGCATGCGCATCGTCATCGAGCTGAAGCGCGGAGTCGAGCCTCAGATCGTCCTCAACCAGCTCTTCAAGCATACGCAGATGCAGGAGAGTTTCTCGATGATCCTGCTCGCGGTGGTCAACGCACAGCCGCGCGAGATGGGCCTCATTCAGGCCCTCAAGTACTTCATCGAGCACCGCGTCGACGTTGTCCGCCGCCGCACCGCCTACCTGCTCGCCAAAGCGAAAGACCGCGAGCATATCCTCGAAGGCTATCTGAAGGCCCTCGATCATCTGGACAATGTCATCGTCATCATTCGCGGCAGCGCCAACCGTGCTGATGCCCGCGAGAATTTGATCGCGTACTTTGGCGGCAAGAAGATCGACATCAACACGACGGGACGTGCGCCCCGGGTCGATCCCGAGAAGCCCTTCAGCGCCAAACAGGCTGATGCCATCCTCGAACTGCAGTTGCATCGCCTGACCAAGCTCTCGATCGACGAAATCTCGAACGAGTTGAAGGAAGTCCGCGACAACATCGCCGAATACGAATCGATTCTCGGCTCTGAGAAGAAGCTGCGTGGCGTCATCATCAAAGAACTCGAAGAAGTGAAGAAGCTCTACGGCAACGACCGCCGCACGCGCATTGAAGATGAAGCCGCAGAAATCGTCCTCGAAGATCTCATCGCCGACGAGCAGGTCGCGGTCACGGTCAGCCACTCCGGCTACCTGAAGCGGACGCCCATCTCCACCTACCGCATGCAGCGCCGCGGGGGCACAGGCCGCACTGGCATGAAGACGCGCGATGAGGATTTCGTCTCGCATCTCTTCATCGCGAGTACGCACGCCTACATCCTCATCTTCACCAACACCGGCCGCGTTTATTGGCTGAAAGTGTACGAGGTCCCCGACGTCAGCGCCGCCGGAAAAGGCAAGCACATCGGCAACCTCGTCGGCCTGCAACCTGGCGAGACGGTGAAGACCCTCGTCGCCGTGCGCAATCTCGAGGAAGAGAACAAGTACGTCTTCTTCGCGACGCGCAACGGCACGGTCAAGAAATCGGAAGTCCGCGAATTCATGCACGTCCGCTCTAATGGCATCAATGCCATTGGAATCGACCAGGGAGACGAACTCGTTGCCGCCCGCATCACCGACGGCAACCAGATCATCTTCCTCGCCAGCCACGAAGGCATGGCGGTCCGCTTCGATGAAAGCCACGTTCGCCCCATGGGCCGTTCCGCCTATGGCGTCCGCGGAATCGATCTGGCAAAGGGAGACTATGTGGTAGGAATGGCGACCACGGTGAAACCCGGCGTTCCAGCACCTGCGGCAGAGAAGACTTCTGCCGAGGGCGAACCGGAAGCCATCGATGTAGCCGTCAAGGGCGACCTGATCCTCTCGGTCACCGAAAACGGCTTCGGCAAGCGGACTCCCGCCGACGAATATCGCTTAATCAACCGCGGCGGCAAAGGCGTCATCAACGTGAAGACGACGGAGCGCGTCGGCAAGGTCGTCGCGATCGCGCAGGTCGACGAAACCTCCGAAGTCATGCTGATCAGCCACTACGGCAAAATCATCCGCATGGATTCGAAGACCATCCGCGAATCCGGCCGCAACGCCCAGGGCGTCCGCCTATTG
>QIAL01000380.1 GCA_003225535.1 Acidobacteriota bacterium
CAACCTTCACAGGCTTCTTTCTTTCGGCCAACAGCCGCGCCACAACAAAACCATCTCCGCCGTTATTGCCCTTGCCGCAGATCACAAGCATTCTCAGCCCCGACTGCCAGAGGCGTAGAACCTGCTCCACAACTGCCGACCCAGCGTTCTCCATCAGAATGAGCGATGGCACTCCGAATTTTTCGCTAGTGACGCGATCGATCTCGCGCATTTCTGCCGCAGTCACGATTTTCATGGGAGTTCGACTTTCATGAAGAGGCTACGGACTGTTCCAGTTGCCGCAATTGCGAAGGCTCGCCCATGGCGATCAGGCAGTCGTCGGGCTCAATACGCTCATCGGGAGCGGGATTGAAGCGCATGGCATCGCGGCGCTTGATGGCCAGCACAATCACTCCGCGCTCCTGCCGGATGCGGGAAGTTTCCAGCGTCTTGCCCGCGAACGCGGAACCGGCGGTAATGTGGATCTCTCCAATCTCCAGATCCATGCCGAGATGCGTGGTAGCCGCGTCGAGGAAACTGACCACGTGCGGGCGTAACAAAGATTGCGCGATTCGCTGCCCGGCGAAGGAATAAGGCGAGACGACGGAATCAGCGCCAGCGGTCAGCAGATGCTTCTCGTCCGCGTCTTCACTCGCGCGGGCGATGATCTTCAAATGAGGATTGAGCCCCCGCGCCGTCAGCACAATATAGAGATTCGTGGCGTCGGTCGTGGTGGCAGCAATCAGCCCGCTGGCATGCTCGATCTGCGCCTGGCGCAGCGTCTCTTCCAACGTCGCGTCTCCAGCGATCACCAGCCAGTTCTCGTGCGCAAAGCGCTGGCGCTTAATCTCGGCGTTTTCGATCATCACGAACGGCACTGGCTTGCGCCCCAATTCCCGCGCCACGCTGCGGCCCACGCGTCCCATGCCGCAGATGATGAAGTGGCCCTCGAGACGTCCGATTTCGCGCTCCATGCGCCGCCTTCCGAAGAAACTCTGCAGCTCGAATTCTAGCAAAGCCTGACTGAGCGCCCCGACTCCCAACAAGAGCAGAGACACGCCGGCCAGAATCACAAACACGT
>QIAL01000381.1 GCA_003225535.1 Acidobacteriota bacterium
TACAAGAATCGTATTCTTCCAGGGCGTGCGAAACTTGGGATGAACAGCCGCGAAGAATTTCTTGGGCAAAAGTCCATCATTGGCCATCGAATAGAGAACCCGCGTTTGGCCGAGTAACATCACCAGCATCACGCTCGTGAGCCCCGCCAGCGCACCCAGCGTAATGATGTGCGACGCCACAGGTAGACCGCGATCCAGGAATGCGCGAGCAACCGGCGCCTCGATATTGATTTGTTGCCAATGCATCATCCCTGTCAGCACTCCGGCCACGGCAATGTACAAGACCGTGCAAATCGCCAGGGAAGCGATCATGCCAATAGGCAAGTCACGCTGCGGGTTCTTGGCTTCCTGTGCCGTGGTTGAAACCGCATCGAAACCAATGTAGGCGAAGAATATATAAGCAGCTCCCGCCCCGATTCCCGCAAACCCGTTGGGCGCGTAGGAGTGCCAATCCGTACCCCAGTTGGCGGCATTGATGTACCGAGCGCCCAGAGCGATTACGAACAGCACGACCGCTACCTTGATCGTCACGATCGTCGCGTTAAACCGCGCGCTCTCTTTGATCCCGATGACCAGAACAGCCGTGATCACCAATGCGATGATAAAGGCCGGGAGATTAAAACCGATCTCTGCTTCAAACAGGTGCGGCGCTCCCAGCAGATCATGCGCCCGCGTCAACAACTCAGGAGACTGTGCACTAACAATCGCACTAACTTTATCGAGGAACGTTTGCGTCCCCGGCACCAGCGACGGGTCCGCAGCCTGCGCCAACTGCCGCGCGACAACGTTCTCGGCAGTCGTCAGCGCTGTCCAGTGATCGTAGGCCAGCCACAGGGGCATCTTGATGTGGAAGATATTCAGCAATTCGATGAAGTGGTTCGACCAGCCCGAAGACACCGTGCTGGCGC
>QIAL01000382.1 GCA_003225535.1 Acidobacteriota bacterium
ATCCTGCCCTTCCGGGTGTTCTGGACGCTCATGCTGCGTAATATACCGCTCCCGTTTGACCGTCGCGCCTTCGCCGTGGATGATTGAGACGGATGGATACTGAACGGACCATTGCCGACGTCGAACAGTTGGAGCGCATTTTTGCGGCGCCGGACACCAGACCCCTGACTTCTAAGTGACATTTCAGCAGCCAATCGAAGACATGACCTGATGCTCGCGCACAGCCCGTGGTTTCGGCTTTGGCAGCGGTATGGCATCTCATCTGTTGCCGAACCAATCATTCAACTTGGAGAAAGAGAGAGCTAGTTAGCATCTCGGTTATAGAGAGGGGGGCAATGCAGAGAAAACTCAGTCTTCAAAATAGCGGACATCACGCCTATGGTGTCGTGGACTTCCAAACCTGCATGGACCAAACGACGCCATCACGCAGCAGCACTTTCACTGTGTTCATTTCCGTATATGACTGGTTGGGGATGCTGTGCCGGGTAAATTGTTACTCACTCATGTCTGCAATTCCACCTCGAACTTAAATCGATTCACGGCAATTCGCAGAATGATATCCGAAACGAAAAGGCCACCCGGCAACTGGGCGGCCTTTTCTTCAAGGGAGAATAGTTCCAACGGAGGCTTAGATTCCGTCAAAACTTTCTGCCGAAATCTTATGAGCCGAAAAACAGGGGTGTCAAGCGATTTTTGGGAAATAAATGATATTGTTTTCAATAACTTAGGAAATGGGTTAACACAGTTCAAAACTGTACCAAATTGAGACAAAATCTGCTGTCGAAGGTTCTAAGCCGATACTTCTGAGGCACTTAACGGGTTCTAGGAGGGGTTTGGGGGCACATTGGCGGTGGAATCTCCGCCACCGGCGGAGCCCCCCTTGACCACCGTATCTGTCAGGTGCAGCGAGATGAATTCCATCTGCTCCGCGCGATCGAACACCTTGTCGGGATAGACACGCTTCATCAAAATGCGGACTCCTCCGAACGCTACGCCTGCAATGATTGCGAGTCCGGCAAGAATCGCGCACAAGATGACGATGTTGAGGATCAGCATGTACAGGTCGTGGACTTGTGGGTCGCTGGTCGGAGAATTCCAGGTGACGTTGGCCTCGTAGTTCACCATGCCGAGGAGAGATTTGGCGTCGTTGTCGGAGATTCCGCCGGAAGCGACGGCGACGATCGGTCCGCTGCGTTTGTCGAAGAATGTACCCGAACCGTTGATCGTCGAAACCCCGCTTTGGTTGGAGTCGGCCACACCGTGCGCTGCTTCGATGCGGCGCAGATGCTCGGCTGCGAGTTGCGGAGTCGGATACGAGACCAGAACCAGTGTGGCCTCGCCGCTGGGCGTCTGGTAATGGCCGAGAGTGAGCTCAGAACTCGCGCCGAAGTCGACTTGATCCGAGGTAATGGGCAGTTCCAGGGAAGCCAGTGCAATTGGCCCCATCACGTATTTCTGCGTGTTGGAGATGTAATGACGACTTGGCAGGAATTGGATGAAGGTAGGCAGATTCCCCGCGCTGCCTCCGGGACGCGGCAGAGCTCCGGCTAATTCGCGCAACTCCGATCCTGACATCGGGGTTCCCTTGCTGAATTGCGCGTCGATCAGCACGTGGCCGCGATAGAACAGAACGCGGTCTCCCATCGAAGCACCCTGATCCCCGATCTGCTCCTTGTTCATCTCCGGATGGAGGTAGTACGTGTACGCGCCGAAGGCTCCGGAAGCGTCGGCGAAGCGCGCCGCCCGAACCCGCAAGGTGCGGCCGTCGTCACGCGTGTAGATCGCCGACGCAACATCGGTGAAGCGGTATTCGCGGAGCACTGCGGCGTTCGTGGGATCGGCCGTAGCAGCATCGCTGCTCGTCTGCGGCGTACCTTGCATTTGCCAGCCGGCGAATGCCTGGGGAAGAATTGCGGGAGCTTGCGCTGCGGGCGCGGATGCTGCGAAGACAATCGCAGAAACCCACCCTAAGACCGGAAAAACCAGTAGGAAACGGGAAAATCGCATGAGACTGCGGGCAATACCCGCATAGTTATTAGACCACAGGAGTGCCGGAAAAGTTTCGTAATGAAGCCGCCAGCAACGGCTGCGCAAACCGTCCGAAACAGTGCTGACGAATATCAGCTAAGTGCTGGGAAAGACTGCATATAGGACCAAGGGCCGCACCCTCGTGCCGGTGCCCTACACGTGAGGGCCATTCACAGATTGAGGGCAGGCTTGCAGAATATTGATGGAGAACGAATGCAGTCGAGCAGTATGGAAGATACGAACAAACGCCGGGGAAGCCGCACCAAGGCCGTTCTTCCGGTAAGGATTAAAGGCAAAGACAGCGGTGGCAAGGCTTTTGAGGAATTGGTTCACACGCTCGACGTGACGCCCTCAGGTATACGGTTAGGCTCGGTTCGGCGTGAGTTGAGCGTGAAGGATGAAGTGACGATTTTCTTCCGCCAGCGAAAAATGCAGTTTCGAGTGGTCTGGACGAAGAAGATGAAAGGCACGTCTGAGTTTCAAGTAGGACTGCAGGCTTTGACGCAGGAGAAAGAGGCTTGGGGACTCATTGCCGAACCGGCAAAAGAGCCAGCCCAGGCGTTTAGCGCGTCTCTAGTTTCGGCGCTTGCATAATAATCAAGGGGAGAGCCATGGAGGAAAATACCAATCGTTCGTTCGCGTGGTTGAAGCAGCTGTGGTCCGAGGAAAACGGTCAGGACATCGCCGAGTACTCCGTGATGCTGGCAGTCATTCTTGTCATCGTAGTGGGCACAGTGCGCCTGATCGGATCCAACGCGAACAACGTCTTTTCGCAGGTCGGTAGCGCGATTCAGTAAATGCGGTTTCGTGTCGAGTATCACTGACGAGCCAGCAGCGCTTCGCAAGGCTGCTGGCTATTTTTGCACCGCCATCCGGGTGGGATTCCTTCTCGTGCACCATCTTGCGCCTCTTTCCAGCAGGTAATCATTCAATAATTTGGCCCGAAAGAAACTTCTCTTTCAAAGATATCGGGGCTCGACACCCTCACCGCTCGTAGTCTTTTCACACTATTGTCCCGCGACCTCGAAGTGGATAGCTTGACGCGATATTTCCCAGGAGGATCGGCAAATGAGTCTTCGGAATGCAATGAGGATTTCGTTGGCGGTAGCTTTTGTTCTTGGCGTACGGTTAAGGGCTATGTGCTTGATTCGGCGTGCGCATTCACCAAAGGACTGAAGAAACCGATCAGCGCGGACTGTGCTACGGCGTGTGCCAAGGCTGGTTCTCCTTTGGTGATTTTAACGGACAGCGGCACAATCTACTGGCCCATTGCGGACACCACTCCGTCCAGTGGGCAGAACGACCGGCTCCTCCCGTTCGCCGGACAGAAGGTCACAGCGACTGGGAAAGTGTTTGAACGGGGAGGATCGACCGCGCTTGTGATCGAGAAGATTGAAGCCCAGAAGTAATCGGGGGGTTAGCTGCGTTACAGGCGGCTGGCTGCGCAGTGGAACTAGAGTGGTCATCGCCAGTGCTTAACAACCACTAAGCAGGGCTCACTGCCCCGCCGTCTTATCCAGCTTGCTGGCCATCTTCACGCCGCTGAGGCCGTCTACGTACTTGGCGATGCCGTGATAGAGCGAATCGGCGATGCGTTGCCGGTATTCGCTGGTTTCGAGGCGATGCTCGTCGCCGGGGTTGGAGACGAAGGAAATTTCCGCCAGGATGGAAGGCATGTTCGCGCCGATCAGAACGATGAAGGGAGCCTTCTTCACACCGCGGTTCCGAATCCCGGGATTCTTGGCAGACAAGCCGCTGTGCAGTGACTGCTGCACATCGGCGGCAAATTCGCGGGACTCTTCAATTTTTTC
>QIAL01000512.1 GCA_003225535.1 Acidobacteriota bacterium
GATGAAATCCTTCTTCGCCGCCGTTCGCCTCGGAAAATCTCCGGACGTCACCGTTCGCGACGGTGTGCGCTCTACTCTCGGGTGCCTGCGTATGCTGCAGTCCGCACGCGAGCACTCGCCGTATTCCCTCGACCTCGACCGGTTTCTGGCGTCACCTGATTCACAATGAAGGTGCTCCTGCTTGGGCCATATCCGCCGCCCCATGGCGGAGTTCAGACCAACCTGGTCGCGATTCGCTCTTTCCTGCTGAAGCATGGCGTGCCCTGCGCGGTCATCAACATCACGCGCCATCGCAAGCCCGACGCGGAGGAGGTGTACTACCCGAAAAGCGCGGCTCAACTTCTTGCCCTTCTCGCCCGCCTGCCTTACGACGTCCTCCACCTCCACATCGGCGGAATGCTCACCAACCGCCTTTTGGCTCTCAGCCTGGCTTGCACATTACGCTCCGGAACAAAATCCGTGATGACGTTTCACTCCGGCGGTTTTCCTTCGACGCTGGAAGGGCAGGCTCTGGGGCCGGCATCTTTCGCAGGATTCGTGCTGCGTCGCTTTGATGGCGTGATCGGAGTAAATGAAGAAATCGTGAGCTTCCTTCACAAGGTTGGAGTCCGCCCTCAGCGGGTTCGCTGCATCTCTCCCTACGCTTTCCTGCCGAAAGATCTGTCGCCAGACTTGCTTCCGCCACATCTGGCGGCGTTCCTGGAAACGCACGACCCCATTCTCCTTTCTGTGGGCCTGCTTGAGCCCGAGTATGATTTGCCCCTTCAGATCGAAACCCTACCTCTCGTACGGCAAAAGTTTCCTGATGCAGGGTTGCTCCTGATTGGTTCCGGAAGTCTCGAAGCCAGCCTGCGCGCCAGAATCGATGCGAGCCCATCTGCGCAGCACATCCTGCTGGCCGGTGATGTTCCTCATGCCGCGACCATGGAAGCCGTCTCTCGCTCGCGCCTCATGTTGCGCACCACTCTCTATGACGGAGACGCGCTCTCGGTGCGGGAAGCGCTGCAGTTGGGGACACCCGTAATCGCCACCGACAACGGCATGCGCCCCGCTGGCGTCCGCTTGATCCCCAAGTCAGACTCCAAAGCTCTTCTCCGTGCCATCGACGAAGCCCTTCAGCATCCAGCCGAGCACAAGGCGCCGGCTGTCCACGACGAGAGTAACCTGCAAGCTGTCTTTGATTTTTATCGGGCTCTGATGGACGCCAAGGTCGGGTAATTGCCGCTCAAATCCAAGACAAGTCGCGCGTGACCAACAACTGCCCTAGCGGGGTCTTGGCCTTGAGGTAGAGCTTCGCGTCGAAGTAGCGGCGGTAGATAGCGCGCATCCGCTGGAGGTCGGGCCGATTCAGTGCATCCTGATTTTTGGTTGCCAGTTCATAGCCGTTCTCTTCCAGCGTGCGGCCGACCAGTCCCTCAAACATTGCAAGTTCTTCCGGCGAATAGGCGTTGCGCCAACGTCCCATCGGATTAAAATTCTCCTTCGAATCACCCGCGAAAGAGGTATTGGGAGCGCTCACTGAGCCAATCCCCGCTTTCAGAATTTGGTCATAGTCCAGGTTCTGCCTTATAAACTGGCCAAGTCTCGCCAGCGTTTCTCGCGGCTGGCCAACGAGTTCCTCGAAATGGACCTCAGTGTAATCGTCGCCCAAGTCGCGGCCATCCCGTCGCCCTTTATTCACCATCCACTCCCAATAAAGGCCGGCCACCATTTTCGACGGCTTGCGGTCCCAGGGTAGACGTCGGATATAGCCCTGCTTGTCCGTAGAGAGCGCTACGTCCCGCCCGTCACGAATAATGTGGATGACCAACGCCTCGGGAATCGTCTCTTTGATGCGATGGAGGTGGAGTAAGTGTTCCGGGGTCGTGTCCGCCCAGCGTTCCACTCCCTGCTTCCTGGCCATCTCCGACATGATGATGCGCAGGAAGTCGCCACCGTTTCTGCATTCGTTCATCACCTTCGCGGCAATTTCTTCCTTGTCCAGCCCCGAAAGCGTGAAAAGCCGGCTGTCATACCATGCCTGAAGCAAGTGTCGCTTATTGCGGGCGACCGATAGGTCCCCGAATCGCGGCTCCAGTAGGTTAATCGCATTGGACTCGACCCGATACACTGCAAAATTGCCCGCCGACAACAACATGTGATACAGCAACGTTGTCCCCGAGCGTCCGCAACCCAGCACAAATACTGGCGCCAGGCTGCGAGCATTGGCTCGCGAATCAATGCTCGATGCTGGTCCAGTCGGGGCCCTTTGTGTCACTGAGTTCATTCCGTTTGTTCGTCTTTCAGTTGGCACCGGCTCCAGGCTGGGCCATCGTCTCGGTTGGCGGAAGCCGCCTGGTTTCGTGGGACAGAACAATCGGGGCCTTGCGTTCCGCACTCCAGTTGGACTGCGATTCCATAAAGTTCCTATGCCAGAGTTCCAGAACCAGCATGCGCCAGAGCAGGCCCGATCGATTGCGGCGTCCGCGAAGGTGTTCGTCGATAAGCGAGTGAATCACGGCCGGCTTGAAGTAGCCACGCTGCAGGGTGCGCGGCTCAAGCAGCACCCCCCAGAATTGTGTTTTGCGTTCGCTCCGCATCCAGTCCACCAGCGGCATTTGGAAGCCTTGTTTCTTTCGATGCAGGAGAGCCGGAGGAATACCGAGGCGCTCCGCAAGCTTCTTGAGAATATGCTTGCGCGTCCCCGCTTGGAATTTCCATTCCACGGGAAGCGATGTTACCCATTCCAGAAATTCGTGGTCGAGCATCGGCACGCGCACCTCGAGTGAAGTCGCCATGCTCATACGGTCGACCTTGGTGAGAATATCGGAATTGAGATAAGTCTTGGTGTCGAGATAAAGAAGGCGGCTCAGCCGGTCGGAGGCTGGCGCGTTGTCGTAGAACCTTTGCCATTCCAGAAGCGGATCAGGGAGACATGCCGCACTCTTAAGGAATTCCGGAGTGAACACGTGTCGCTCGCGATGCAGAGCGGGGAAAAAGGACAGCCCATCCAAATACCGGTCACGCTCATTCAGCGTCGCGTTCCACGCCAGATTCTTCCCGTACATTCCGGCGGGAATCATGCCATGAATGCGATCGCGGTAAATCGGTCCCAACCAGCGCGACAGGGGATCGAATTTCCGCCGTTCCATGGCTACCAGATAGCGGTCATATCCGGCAAAGAGTTCATCTCCACCATCACCTGAAAGCGCTACGGTGACTTTCTGACGCGCCATCCGTGACACATAATAGGTCGGGAGCATGGACGAATCCCCAA
>QIAL01000060.1 GCA_003225535.1 Acidobacteriota bacterium
CGTGCTGCGTACCGGCCACTCGCGGTTATAGAGATTGAGTTCTGGCTTCACATGGTTCAGGTCCATGTTGGCTTCATAGTAGGCGTCGATGGTTCCCACATCGCGCCAATAAGGCATAGAGCCTTCAGCCTCGCCCGGAATGCGATTGGCCTCGAAGTTGTACGCATACATCGGAGCTTTGCCGGCGAGCTTTGGCAGGATGTCCATGCCAAAATCGTGTCGGCTGTTTGGATCCTTTGCATCGGTATTAAGCAGTTCCAGCAGGGTTGGTGTTGAAAAGACGTAGTTGCCCATCGAGGCATAGACTCGGCTCGAGTCGCCGGGCATGGTGGGCGCATCGTTCTTCTTTTCGTGGAAGGCCATGATGCGACCGTCCGCAGCAGCTTCAATCACGCCGAATTCGATCGCCTGCTGTCGTGGAACCGGGATTGCAGCCACAGTCACTTCCGCCTTCTTCGCCATGTGGAAATCGATCATGCTGCCTATATTCATGCGGTAGATGTGGTCGGCGCCAAAGATCGCCACCATGTGCGGATCCGACTGCTCGACCAGGTTGATGTTCTGAAAAATGGCGTCGGCCGTTCCCTGGTACCACGACTCTTTCTCCGAACGCATCTGCGCGGGTACGTTGGTGATGAAATTACTCTTCATCATTCCACCGAATTGCCATCCTTCGCTCAAGTGCTGCAGCAGCGACTGGCTGCGGAACTGCGTCAGCACATAAATCGAATAGATTCCGGAATTGACGAAATTGCTGAGAACGAAATCAATGATCCGGTATTTCCCGCCAAACGGCACGGCAGGCTTGGCGCGTTCCCGGGTCAGAGGATACAAGCGGGTTCCTTTTCCTCCCGCGAGCACAATGCCCAACACTCGCAGGTGTGCGCTTCCTGGTACAGCAGATTCTGGTTCAGGGATCCGAGTCTTAGCCAAGCGTTCCTCCCAAAACAGCTCCGCGAAATGTTATCAAAGCTCCTTTTGGATGCTTCCGGAAAGAACTGAATTTGCTCGAAACATTAAATTTTCAGGAAAATCTTTCGACGGTACATCCAAAACAAGATGATCCAGAAGATCAGCATTACTCCCAAACCATAGGCCACTGGCAGGAGACTAGGCGAGACCAGCGCCGAGATCGCCTTACCGAGATGGATCTGCAAGGCTTCTCGGAAGAAGCCCTGCATGGTCCAACTCATGACATAAATCGCAATCGAATTCATCCCCACCACAATCAGCGGGAATGCCCAGCGCCGCCAACCTTTCCATTCAATCAGCGCGTAGAAGCCTGCCAGCATGAGCACGACGAGACCTCCGCTATACAGCGTGTACGACGACGTCCACACCCGTTTCACGATTGGACAGATTCCGGCCCACTGAAAAATCAATCCAAGCAACACTAAACCAGCTCCGCCGATCACCAGTCCTCGCAGCTTCTCTTCTTTGGATTTCTTGCTTTTCAGCCATTCTCCCGTGAGGAGCCCTAGGATCATCGTCGCCAGCGTGGGAATAAAACTTAGCGTGGACCAACCTCCTTCGTTGAAGACAAAAGGCTGTTCACGCGGAAAGAGGTTCAAGAACCAGACGTCGAAGGCCCACGACAGATTCGAATTCTTGTTGAAGTGCGATAGAAATCCGCTGTAGTTGTGCTCCCAGTTTGGGGAAACTCCGACTCGCGCATAGTCAAAGTTCGGGCCAGGCGCCGGATACAGCGCGAACGCACCCCAAAAACAAATCAGAATCAGCAGCATGACGATGACCTGCGTTCGCACCCGGGTGAATCCCAGCAAGAACAGGAATACGTAGCCTAGCCCGATTTGCGTGAGAGTGTCTTCAAAGGTGAAATAGGTTTGCGAATGGTGAATGGATCGCAAAAAGATTCCCAGAGCAATCAGTAAAAACGCCCGCCAAACAGCATGGCCGAGCAGCGGCCAGAAGGTCTTTCCTTTCGCTCGTCGGCTGGCGATCGAGAACGGCAGGGCAGCGCCCACCAGAAAGGAAAAGCCCGGTTGGATCAGGTCATGCAGCGAGCATCCCTGCCAGTCTACGTGCTCAGTGTTGAACGCGATTGCGGCCCAGATTGCGCTGTGCGGAAACGATCGCGCCACCAGCGCCAGGCGAGTAGCCTCGTTGAGCATCAGCAGCATGATTGTGCCGCGGAACGCGTCCAGCGATAGCAAGCGGCTGGTGCCCTCCACTTTCGCGACAGGTTCTTGGGTCACCACCGCTTCGTGTGGACTTTCGACCTGCGTACTCATGAAGATTCCTCCCGCACCTGGGTGCCCCACATCTCCTGAAGTTGGGAGAAGTGGGGATTTTTACTTAACTCGCAAACGAGCCAGATCTGGCCTTCCACTGGCCCCGCGTGAAGTCCGGGAATTTCTGCGACGCTCCGCTTTGTGAAACCGATGTCTCGCTCAGCGGAGTGGGAGCACTCCATGCCGCGGCATCGTAAACATCGATATCAGGCGGCAAGCCCCGCTTCAGGCAATCCATCAAGCGGTAGTTCATGATGTAGTCCATGCCGCCGTGGCCGCCCGTTTTGCGCGCCATCTCTCCATTGTTCTTCCACAGCGGATGCTCGTATTTCTCATTAAACTCGTCGATCTTCTGCCAATCCTCGTCCTTTTGCCCGTCCACAAAAACACGGGGCGGATAGTCGGCGAACAGGCCCTTCGTACCCTGAATCATGTTGAGGCGGCTGTAAGGCCGCGGATTCACAACGTCATGCTGCAGAAGAATTGTCCGTCCTTGCACCGTCCTGATGATGCTGGTGTTCATATCGCCGCAAATGTACTTCTCGGCGCGCTTGGGATCTCCTTCCGGAAACTTCAACTTCACATACGCACTCAATGACGCTTCGGCCGAACTCACCGACACCATATAGTCGAAGCGGTCGCCGCGATGGATGTCCATGTAATGCGCCACAGGGCCCAGTCCATGCGTTGGATACAAATTTCCGTTGCGCTGCATGTGCGGTACCCGCCGCCACAGGCCTTCGCCCTCATTCGCAGTCACAATGCCGCGCAGATCGTGGAGATAAGCCGCCTCGCCGTGTGTAATCTCTCCGAAAAGTCCATCGTGTACCATCCCCAGCACCGTCAGCTCTGACGATCCGTAGCAGCAATTCTCGAGAATCACGCAGTGCTTGCGCGTGGCCTCGGAAGTATTCACCATGTCCCAGCATTCCTGCAATGTTGTGGCGGCCGGAACTTCCACTGCCGCATGCTTCCCGTTTTTCATGGTGTCGACGGCCATCGGAACATGCCAGTTCCATGGAGTCGCGATGTACACAATGTCGAGGTCGAGTTGATTCAGATTCTTGAAGTCATGGTCACCCTTGTTGAAGCCGGCCGGCTTAGGCTGTCCTGCATCCGTCACCGCCTTCTGCGCGTGTTCCACCTTTTCCGGCACCAGGTCGCAGATGGCTTTTACTTCCACGCCTTCAACCGCCAGCAAGTCCCGCAATAAACTCGTTCCCCGTCCACCGACTCCGATGATGCCGAGCCGGACGCGTTCGTGCGGCTCAAACGGAACTCCGATCATCGTGGCGTTCGTGGTTTTCGGTGTAGCGGCTTGAAGGTTCTCGCTCAGAATTTCATTCGCAATGACTAGCCCGGCACTGCCCATTGCAGTGCGCACCATGAAATTCCGCCGCGAGATGTTCTTCGGTTCCTCGTCCTGTGCCATGTCCTGTAAACCTCCCGCCCGATTTTAGTCCCACGGAGTCTGTGTCGTACCTCGAATGTGTTGAATAGCCGTGGAGTTCATCACCCTGGAAGAGGTGTCTTTCCGAAGCAAGGCGGTGAGGAGAAACTGGACGTTGCCTCAGTTCTCTGACCCCCTTCCGAAGGGCGGTTTTCCAAAGTCTATGAAGGGATGTTTCGGGAAGGATCCGCTACGTGCCCTTTGGATGGGTTCTGGGAAGGAAGCTGATGCTGCGCAGGAATGCCCCACGCTCACGGTCTACAGCGTTCAGCGCGACGTAGGGGCCGTTGCAAAGCGCGTTTGACAACTCGGTGGCCACCACCTGTCCGTCCAAAGTCAGACGCAGTGTCGTCTCCGCCGAACAGGCATCACATAGCCAGAAATATTCGGTCTCCCTGGAGTTGGGCAACGGAAAACGTGGCTCTGTTTCCAAGCGAAACAGTCTTCCGTCGGTAAGATGACGAAACGAGGCCGAGCACGAAGGATTCGCGCATTTGGCAAGCATCGCTAACCGTCCTGTGCGCCGAGACTAGGCGCTAACCTGCACGGACACCAGTTCAGGGGTGCAGCGGGAGTTCTCGAGAGACTTGATGGCGTCTTCGGCAGTGAATCTGCCCATCAGCAAGGCCAGCTTTCGGTTGGTTGTCATCTGGAGGGGAGTGCGATCGATACTCTGCACATAGGCGGGGCCGCGTGCGCCCCCTCGGTTCACTTTCACAACGAACTTGATATTTTTCATTGATGTCCTTTAGGGAGCATTTCTGTGAAACCGACTACTCCACCGTGGTAAAGGTCTTGCCGCACTCTTGGCAACGAGAAATGAGGCGGGATGTGATCAATCCGCACGATGGACACATCCTTTGTGACCGAACCCCGCTGAACTGTAGGCTCGGCTTGCGGATCCATTGGAGCAGCAGGATCGTGAAGAGCACAATAAACAGACCGAGGGTGATATCAATTGCGTACATGGATGCGCTCCTTCTTGGCGAGTTCCGGTCCACCGGGACGAACGTTTCCGACGTACACGGGTGGGGCTCGAAGCACTCGCTTAAGGGCCTAAGGTGTGGAGGAGCTTCAGATAGACTGGCTTAGTTCAGAAGACCTGAAAGAGGAGAAGGTCGTATCCGCCCCTGAAGGTGATTATAAGCCATTCCGCCTGATTGTGCCGAAGTTTCCAGCGAGCAACCACGCTACCAGCGCATGTTCGACAGCACAAACCCGTGCGCCTAGTGACGAACAACCTCTGCTTCAGGGCGAAGTTCGATTGGGACTAAAATAAAAGGCAGAAGCCCTGAAAGAATAAAAGGCAGAAGCCGTGAAAGGTTCCGCCTGATCTTGTTGACAGCGGCCGGCTGAGGGCCTCCGCCTATTTCATCGCCGTGACATGCTTGCCCAGCCGGGACTTGTAGCGCGACGCGGTGTTCTCATGCAGCGAGCCCTTCTGGATGGCCTTGTCGAGCGCAGATACAGTCTTGCGGTAAATCTGCTCGGCGGCTGCCTTGTCGCCCTTGGCGATGGCCTCGCGCATATCGCGCAACTGGGTACGCAGGCTGGAGGTGTTGGCGCGATTGCGCGTGGTGCGGCTTTCTGTCTGGCGGGCGCGCTTTTGCGCCGAAAGATGGTTTGCCATGTGTGGTTCGTTACCTTCGTGTCTTCAGAGAGATATTCGGGCGGGTCCGAATTTCTTATTATAGGGGAGCCATCCTCGGCTGGTCAAACAGTGGGCCGCACCGAAAGACCCTAAATTCATGAACCACAAAGGACACGAAGGAGCACGAAGGAAGCGTCTTTCAATTTCTTCCTTCGTGGACCTTCGTGCCCTTAGTGATTGAAGGTTTAGCGGACTATGCTTGACGGACCCGATCGCCTGAAAGTTCGCACCCACTGCCGCAGGCTCGCAATCGATTAGTCCGCAGGGATTTCGCGTCGGCTAAGCGCCCGGGATGGTTCCCATTGACTCACTCGGATTCCCGGGGTACGCTTTTACTTAATGGTAGTGACCTGCCCACTGGGCATGCGCAGTTCGACTGATCCCGTCTCCAAGCAAAACCTTGCTTTGTCTATGACTAGGTATTGGTGTGTTCCGCTTTCGCCGGATTCCGAATTCAGCTCGAATCCCGCGTTCCAGCCTGTGGAGGCTCACCAACGTAAAGCACACGCATGAAGAAGAGCATCGGGATTAGTCCCAACATCGAGACCCTGTTCGGCACCCGGGACGAGAATGTGCGGCTCCTGGAAGACGGCCTGAACGTCACCATCAATCTTCGCTCGAACTCCATCGAGATCGAAGGCGCGGCACGCGATGTGGCTCGCGCCGAGCAGGTGTTTACCGATTATGAGAGCCTGCAACGCTCCGGCTACACATTCAATAATGGCGATCTGAACAGCATGCTGCGCGTGCTGACGTCCGATCCCAATTCGACCCTGCGTGGTCTGGCTGACGCCGGGAAGCAACGGTCCTTCGGCCGCCGGACGGTTCAGCCGAAGAGCAGCAACCAGCGCCGCTATCTCGAAGCCATCGAGAAGCACGACATGGTCTTTGGCATCGGCCCGGCGGGAACCGGGAAGACTTATCTTGCCGTAGCCATGGCGATCTCAGCGCTGCTGGCCAAGCGAGTCAATCGCATCATTCTGGCGCGTCCGGCGGTGGAAGCGGGCGAGCGTCTCGGATTCCTGCCCGGCACTCTACAAGACAAGATTGATCCGTACCTGCGTCCGCTGTATGACGCGTTGTACGACATGCTCGATCCGGAGAAGGTCGATCGCTATCTGGAGAAGAATGTCATCGAGATTGCGCCCATCGCCTTCATGCGCGGGCGCACATTGAACGACTCGTTCGTCATCCTCGACGAGGCGCAGAATACGACTTCTGAGCAGATGAAGATGTTCGTGACGCGGCTCGGATTCAATTCGAAAGCGGTGATCACCGGCGACGTGACGCAAATCGATCTGCCCAACGCCCGCCGTAGCGGTCTGCTCGAAGCGATTGATGTACTGAAGAACGTGAACGGCCTGGCCTTCGTGCATTTCGACGAAAGCGACGTGGTGCGGCATCACCTCGTGCAGCGCATCGTCCGAGCCTACGACGAGCACAAGACGCGGGTCGCCGAACAGATGCTCCTGCTTGGGGAAGCCAAGACGGCCGAGGCGATCGTCCCGGAAAGGGCGGCCAATCCCGCGGAGCAGGAGAAGAGTTCGTCGTCTGAAACAAGGCAGTAGCGCACGGCGAGTAGCGGGAGGGCAGCGGCATTGGCCCTCCTGTTGTGTTTCAGGGCAACGGTGAAGAGGTTGCCGGTTTGATCATTCTTGAAAAGAAAGTCGCGGGATTGAGCGCGAAGTCGCTGGAGCGTTTCACGCTGCGTGCACGGCGAGCCGTCGGGCTCTCAGGACGAGTAAACATCCTGCTCACCAGCAGCGAAGCGATGCGCGCGTTGAACTTTCGATTTCGAGAGAAGAACAAGACCACGGACGTCTTGTCGTTTCCAGCGGATTTCAACGGGGAGGATAAACGCGCGTTCGCCGGCGAGATCGCCATCTCCGCGGACATCGCCCGCGAAAACGCCGCAGGGCTTGGGCACCCGGCAGCTCTCGAAGTGAAGGTTCTGGCGCTGCACGGAATTCTGCATTTGGCGGGCTTGGACCACGAGCGCGATAATGGAGAGATGGCGCGCAAGGAAACAAGCCTACGCCGGAAACTCGGTCTTCCCTCATCGCTGACCGAACGCCGCGAGCCAGACCAGGACGACCCTGCGAAGTCTTACAGCCGATCGCGTTTGAGGAACCGGCGGAGGAAGGCATGATCCTTTCTGTTGTGTTCGTGCTGATCCTCCTCGTGGGACTTCTGACGCTGGTTTCCTACGTGGACCGTGTGTATCAGGAAGCCGGGAAATTCCTGTCGCGAGATTTCCAGGACAACATCGACGTCTTTGAACAGAAGATTGAGCCGAGATTGGGATTCTCTCGTGGACGTGCGGCTCTATCCATGGCTGTTTTGGAACAACTGACCACTGCCGCGATCGCGGTTCTGGTCGCCTATCTGGTCTTTCGATATCAGGATTGGAGCATCTATGAGGTTCTGCAGGCGGCATTCGGGCTTCTGCTGATCATCATGCTGTGTAATCGCTTCCTGCCTTTTGTATTCTTCTCTCGCACCAAGGGCGAGTGGTTGAAGCGATGGACGCTGGTTTTGAAGGGACTCATCTACCTGGTGATGCCGGTTACGATCGTCCTGGGATTTCTGCAATCGGTAGCAACTCTGACCCGCGAGAACACGACCGAAGAACCGGAAACATCTGCGGAAGCCGTGGACGCGCTGATCGAAGCCGGTCAGGAAGAGGGCATCATTCAGGAAGGGGACCGGGATCTCATCCAGTCGGTGGTCGAATTCAGCGGCAAGACGGTACGGGAGGCGATGAAGCCGCGTCCGGCGATTTTTGCGGTTCCGATCGACTTGACGGTGGAGCGCTTTATCGAAATGTTGCGCGCCAAGCATTATTCGCGAGTGCCCGTGTACGAGGGCAGCATCCACAACATCAAAGGCATCGTTTACACGCAGGACGTGCTGCAGGTTCCCGACAGCGAGGCGCACGTGCGCAAGCTCGACAGCATCATGCGTCGAGACATTTACTTTGTGCCCGAGAGCAAGCTGGGAAGCGATTTGCTGCGCGAGATGCAGAAGCAGAATATCCGCATGGCGATCGTTGTCGACGAATACGGCGGGGTTGCGGGACTGGTCACGATCGAGGATCTGGTGGAGGAGATTGTAGGGGAGATCCGCGACGAGCGCGACAAGCCTGAAATTTTACGCGACGGCGACCGCGCCTTCATCGTTTCGGGAGGCATGGACCTGGACCGCCTCAACGAATTGTTCGGCACCAAGCCGGAAGGAAAAGATTCCGCGACGATTGCCGGACTGGTCAGTGAGCTTGCCGGAAGGATTCCGCGCAAGGGCGAATTTGTGGAGGAAGACGGCCTTCGCTTTGAAGTGTTGGAGTCGACCGATCGCAAGGTCGAGCGCGTAAGAGTTACGCCGGTGCAGCCGCGGCAGTTGAAATTGATATAGAAGCTGCGAGCCGCGAGCTATGAGCTTCGAGCAGGCACATCTCTCGGTAGAGACATTTCCTTAAGCGACTACTGACAGGAAGAATCAAGGCTTCATGATCCAAAACCGAGTAAGCTCATAGCTCAAAGCTCGTAGCTCCTATGCCATTCCGCTCCGGATTCGTCTGCATTCTTGGCCGGCCTAACGCCGGCAAATCCACCTTGCTGAACGCTCTTGTCGGCGAGAAACTGGCGATCATTTCGCCCAAGCCGCAGACTACGCGCAATCGCATACAGGGCGTCGTCCACGTTCCGAAGCGCAAAGGCAAAGACGGCGGGCAGATTGTGCTCATCGACACTCCCGGCGTGCACAAACCCGACAGCTCGCTGGGACGCAAGATGATGGTCGAAGTGCGGGAAGCGCTCGAAGGTTGCGATCTGGTGCTGGTCATCGTGGATGTTGCGCACAAGCTCGATCCGCGCGATCAGTTCGCGCTCGATCTGCTGAAACAGTCGAAAACAAAAGCCTTTCTCATCCTGAACAAGGTCGATCTGATTCCCGAAAAATCGAAGCTGCTGCCGTTGATCGAGGAATACCGCAAGCTCTACGATTTTGCCGAGGTAGTTCCGATTTCAGCGCTGAAGCGCAAGGGCCTTGACGACCCAATGAAAATGATTCTTGCGGCGCTTCCCGCTGGCCCGGCTTATTTTCCGGAGGACGAGATCACCGATCAGCCTGCCCGATTCATGGCCGCGGAAATCATCCGCGAGCAAGTTCTGCTGAACACCAGTGAGGAAATTCCGTACGCGACGACGGTGATCGTCGACAACTTTGAAGAAGGGAAGCGACTCACGCACATCGGTGCAACGATTTATTGCGAGCGTGACGGACAAAAGGGAATTCTGGTGGGCAAAGGCGGTCGGATGCTGAAGAAGATCGGCACCTCTGCGCGGATACAGATGGAGCGCATGCTCGGAACGAAAGTCTTCTTGGAACTCTATGTAAAGGCGGAACCAGGTTGGCGCGACTCGCGCAGCTTCGTGGAAGAACTCGATTGGCGCCGGCAACTGGAGCATCGGATGTTTGAGCGGCGGGCAGAACAAGACTCAGAGGCGACTCCCCGCGGCGAGCCTCACAGTAACGATTAGGCTGTGTTATGGCGTGAAGCGAATCCCGCGGTCATTGCCGACTTTGGCTGATTCCCGCTAGAATCAATAAGCCGCACGCTTGGGGCTGTAGGGACGAAAGAGCCGATAAAGATGCCAACTGGGGAATCTCCCGAGGAACAGCTCCCGGAGTACGATTTCGATCCAGAGAAGTTGAACCTGCGCGTGCGCGTCACGCTCGCCGCCGACCGCAAGGCCGTAGACGAGGTCGTGGAGCAAGTGATGGCAGCCGTCCGCGAAATGAAATGCGTGAACGGCAAGGAAGACGCCATCGAGCTGTCTCTGCAAGAAGCGCTGGCCAATGCCGTGGTCCATGGCGCAAAGGAAGATCCCAGCAAGGTGATTGAATGCCTCGTCGCCTGCGACGAACAGCGCGGCATTCTCATTATTGTGCGCGATCCAGGCCCGGGATTCGATCCGAACGCGATTCCCAGTTGCACAGTGGGCGAGAACCTTTACTCGAACCACGGCCGCGGAATTTTCCTGATCAACCAGCTGATGGATGAAGTGAAGTTCCGCAAGAATGGGACTGAGATTCACATGGTGAAGCGGTAGCCTTATTCCTTCGCTGCAATCCCCAAGGCTTTCATTTTTCGATACAGATGGCTTCTCTCCAGCCCAAGCACCTCTGCGGCGCGGGTCACGTTGCCATGCGTTTCGTCTAGCTTCTTGAGGATATAATCGCGCTCGTAAGCATCGCGGGCCTGATGCAGGGTGGAGAATTCGCCCTTGGGGACGCGCCTTCCGCCATCGCGATACACAAGCGGCGGCAGGTGTTTGGCGTCAAAGCGCGTCGTAGTCGGATTCATGATGACGATGCGCTCGATCACGTTGCGCAATTCGCGGACGTTTCCGGGCCAGGAATAGCGCATCAGGACGTCAACGGCATCATCGGTGATCTCGCGAGGGCGGCGTCCGTAGGTCGCCGCCAGTTCCTTCAGGAAATGGCGCGTAAACAGTGGAATGTCTTCCTTACGTTCGCGCAGGGGCGGGACGAAGAAGGGAATCACGTTCAGCCGGTAAAAGAGATCTTCGCG
>QIAL01000513.1 GCA_003225535.1 Acidobacteriota bacterium
TTCTGCATTGTTTCTCCTCAAACGGCCAGAGCAGGGTTCACTGATCTGGCCTCAAGCAGAATAGCCTCATGGCGCTCCGCCTGTTTGCCTGTTTCAATGAAGTTCTTGCCCGATTCTCCGAGGATGGTTCGTCGCGGCCCTCGGTTGAACGGAAGCAACGCCGGCATGCGGTTGACGGGAAGAAGACCCATCTCCAGGCAAACAGGAAGTACGGTTTCTGTCTGTGGGTCAGAACTCGAGTCGCGGATTTGCAGTGGAACACGACCGCCGATTCCTAGCCGCAAAGCGGCGCAAGAATGCAGCCCACGGCGCAAGTTGTGGGTAAAAGTGGAAAGTGATCCAGCCCCGAAGGGGCGAAAGACCAGTTCTCGCGCACACTCTTCTGCCCTAACGGCACTTCGATTTCATCGCGTGAGAGCAGTTGGAATGCCTCGACGCGTGACGAGGTATACGGCAAAGCTACCCAACCAGTGGCCGCCCTCATAGTGCTCTCCCGTGACGGCAGTCAATCCCACTCGCTCGTGTGCCTCGGCAGCCGCCCGGATGGATGGCAGCCGCTTGTCGTTGGTCGGCAAAGCAGAAGCGATACCGTTCAGCATCCATGCCCGGCTGAGATTCAAACCATCCAGATGCGCCAGCTTGGGATCACTAGGATCGGGCGACACCACGGGCTGCAACCATTCAGCGCTGCCTGACGTAGAAATTTGCGGCATAAATGTCTGGAGCCAGGCCGCAAACTCACGACTGGGCAGAACGCGGCGCATCAGGTCTGCTTCTCCAATACACGGTGACAGGAAATCTTCACCGGAGGGTTCGTATGCCAGCGGACAGTTCTTATCATTGAGATAAAACTGCTTCGATTTTGCAACCACCAGCTCGGCAAATTTCTGGTCGCCTCCGTCCTGCGAGTAGTCCAGCATCAAGCCGAGCCCGAAAGCCGTCTGGTCGTGCTCGCCGATCCGCACGGGATTCGAAAGCTTGGGCAACCAGCCATCCAGCCGCTCGAGTGCGACCTGCTCCAGCGGACGAAGGTTGGCCGCCATTTCTTTGGATTGCGGATCGTCCCACTCGCGCAACTCAGCAGCAAGTTGAAGCAGCCAGGCAAGCCCATATGGACGCTCGAAGCTGGCGCGTCCTGCGCCCCGAAGATACACCGCCTCCTGCGCGAGATTTTCTGCCGTCAGGCTCTGCCTCAAGGCATCGCGAGCCGCTTCCACGAACGAAGCGTCGGGAAATGTTCTGACCAGCCGAACCAGCAGCCAATGCCCGTGCACCGAAGAATGCCAATCGTAGCAACCGTAGAATGCAGGCGTAAGCTTCCTCGGCGGAGCTACATCGGCATCGCTGCTCATCGTGTGGCTGATGTGATTGGGGTACTCTTTGTGGACACAGGCGAGAGCCAGATTCGCAAACCGCTCGGCCGTTTTAATGTCGAACATGGGAGTCTTCGGATGTGTTTGAGCGCCAGCCTCGCTCACACTCCATAGCAGGAAGAGGAGACAGAGAACGTGTTTCATTCCCCGATACTCTAAACCAATCCGGATCTTCCCTACGCTTTCGCTCGCAGCGCAAGCGATTGAAGCACCTGATCTATTCTCACCTCGATAGCTTCAACTCGCGGATCGCATCTCCAGCGCCGCCGAGATCAGCAAGGCGCATCTCGGAATACTTGCGAGACAGGATTATCCCTGGCACGCTCGCCCGGAAGGCCGCCAGTACTGCTTGCTTCACGCTTTGCGGCGTAGATTTGCTGTTATTGGGCTCGGTCGGAATGTCAATATCGATGCCGGGCCAGATCAGAGTCTTCGTCCCGGCAACTCCTTCTAGGGCACGCTTCGCCTCACGATAGACGTAATCCGACGAAAGCCCGGTGTGCGGAATCTGCTCGTAGCTGCCTTCCTTCAATCCCATCACGCCATAGTTGAATTCGAGCAGCCCTTGTTTGGAGAGATCGCCATAAAGTGTCGAGCCGGCGTTGTCGGCATAGAGCGCCATCCGCTCGCCGCCGCAGTTGTTGTACATCACCACTTTTATGAAATCCGAATAATTCGAGAGTTCGTGCAGGTCCTGTTCCGCGCGGTAGATCGGATTGAAAGAATTGTTATGCCAGATGTGCCAACCGACCGGCACCGTCGGCTTGGCCATCTTCACCGTCTTGTAGATCGCGGCGTAGGTCTCACGCAGGCTGTCGGTCCATAGCATCTCCCACGCAGCCAGTTCCGGATACCGCAATAGCAGCCGCCAGAATTGAACGTAATAACCGTCCACGGGGCGCTTCCCGCCTCGTGCCGAGCGCACAAATTTTTCCAACTCGAGGAATCCTTGCCGGGCACGATCTACATTGACGCCGCGCTCTTTCGCTTTGCTCTGACAAAATTGGCAGAAACAAGTCACGTTCCCCGGATCAACCGGTGGCGTGTCATGCGTCGCACCCAGGCTGTCGCAAAGCGCACCCTGTCGCTCCGATCCCCACATGATTCCGTCGATGTCATAAGAGCGGGCGTAGTCCTCAACCAGACCGGTCAGAAAATTCCGGTAGTCCGGATTGTTGACACACAGCGTCTCGGCATTCCGCCCATACAGATCCCGCTCCTGCACCTTCTCGACATTCGGCACGTCTTTGCGAAACACGTCCTCAAGCCAGCAGATCACTTTCATGCCACGCTTCTTCGCGGCGGGAAGTACTTCGGCCAGGATATCGAGATCGCCGTGGTCGGGCGCGCGTGTGTCCTTGAGAACTGTGTTTTTGTAGTACTGAGGATGCGGTGTAGCGAAGTTTCCGCCGTGAAAACTGAGGTCATATTCCTGCTTGCCGTGATCGGGCAGCGGCTGCCCCGGAATCTGTCTTCCCGCGATCCCTCGCCCGTAAGTGAATACCGCAAGGAAAAGTGTATTCACGCAGCCGCGTTCCTGAAGGACATCGAGGACTTTCTCGGTGCCTTCATCCACAAAAGAAACGGCTCCCACTTGGATACCTATCATTTTGGAGAAGACCGCAGGACGCGCGGGAGTTGGCACAGTCAGAGCGGCTCCGGCGCCTGCGGCGATCTTCAGGAATTCGCGTCGATTAACGTCCAATGTCATGGATTATTCCCTTTGCGCTGTCAGGTGTTGCGGGTGTTGGCGGAAGATGGCTTACGGCACCTGCGCTCCCTCTGTGCCCACGTATACCGCGTAAAGCGACTGGCTGGCCGCCATGAACAACCGGTTCTTCTTGGCGCCGC
>QIAL01000514.1 GCA_003225535.1 Acidobacteriota bacterium
TTGACTTGTCTCATGGTGATGCGGCTTTCAAGCCTGTCGACTGGCGCGTCCGCATCACTCCGGAGATTAGCCTTAACAATTTGAAAGTCCGCGAGCTCGGCCTCGTGGGCCCGGATCCGCGCAGCGGCACCAACCGCTTCGACGATCACGTGGGCTTGCAAGAAACTTTCGTGGAAGTGAAACTCAATGATCTCGGTCCCAATTACGATTTCGTTTCCGCGCGGGCCGGCATCCAGCAATTCAACGCCGACTTCCGCGGCTTTCTTTTTGTTGACGAGGAACCGGCCCTGCGCATTTTCGGAAATCTTCACAGCGACCGCATCGAATACAATCTTGCCTACTTCCATTTCCTCGAAAAAAACACTAACAGCGGACTCAACACGTTCGAACGCCGCCACCAGCAGGTGCTTCTCGGAAACGTCTATCTGCAAGATTTCTTTTTTCCCGGATACACAGCGGAGTTCGTTGTGGCATGGAACAAGGACGATCCCAGCTTGCACTATGACGATAACGGTTTTCTCGTTCGCCCTTCGCCGATCGGCAATGTCATCAACCAGAATCCAGGCGCCGGCCCGATCCTGCACGGCATCCGCGCCGGCTATTTTGGCTGGCTCGGTAGCGGCCACATCCGCCGGCTCAATCTTACACACGCTTTCTATCAGGCGATCGGCGAGGACACCTTCAACCCCATCGCCGGACGCCGCCTCACGGTCAACGCGCAGATGGCCGCGGCGGAGGTCTCTTACGACAAGGATTGGATCCGCTACCGCGTCTCCGCCTTCTACACCTCAGGCGATGCAAGTCCTCGCGACGGACGTGCGCGCGGATTTGATTCCATTGTCGATCTTCCCAATTTCGCGGGCGGCCTCTTCAGCTTTTGGAATCGCGAAGGCATTCGATTGCTTGGTTCGGGAATTCTGCTCACCACCCCGGGCAGCCTCATTCCGTCGCTCCGCGCCAGCAAGGAAGAAGGTCAGGCCAATTTCGTAAATCCCGGGATTTTTCTCACAAATGCCGGCGCAGACTTTGAAATCACGCCAAAACTTCGCGGGTTCGTGAATTTCGACTTTCTTCGCTTCCAACGCACCGAGCCGCTGGAATTTCTTCTTTTTCAATCACCAATCCATCACACCATCGGGGAAGACTTCGGCGTTGGCGCAAAGTACCGCCCGCCGTTGACGGAAAACATCGTACTCACTGGCGGGGTTTCCGCCTTGCAACCAGGCCAAGGTTTCAAAGATATGTACACGAGCCGCACACTCTTCTCGCTTTTTGGCTCGGTGAAGTTTACTTTCTGAGATGCACCGATCGTGAACAGCGAACGCAAATTCGCCTCATCCTCTCTGCGATCCCTCTGCGTTTTTTGGGTCCCCGCGTTGTCTTTTTTACTTGCTCTGCATGCGAGCTCGAAACCACCTGCGCGAGCGCCGCGAGAGTTAGCTTCGTTCCGCGACCAGTCGCAGGAAGAAGCGGATCGCAATTTCACTGGCTGCATTTCCTGTCACACCTCGACTGACGAACCCAGCATGCATCCGACGAAGACCGTTCGTTTGGGCTGCACGGATTGCCACGGCGGCAACTCTTCCGTTTCTGTCGCGGCCGGTGCCGCGCGGAATTCTCCCGAATACAATTCCGCGAAGGAAAAGGCCCACATCCAGCCGCGCGATGCGAGTTTCCGAAACCGTTCTAATCTTCCCGAACGCGCGTTTACGAAGTGGCTTGCGGAATCCGCGGAATACATCAAGTTTGTGAACCCGGGCGACCTGCGCGTCGCTCCCGAGACCTGCGGCACACCAGCTTGTCATGCAGCCGAAACCCGCGCGGTTTCTACCAGCATGATGACGCACGCAGGAATGTTGTGGGGCGCTGCGCTCTACAACAACGGCAGTTATCCCGCGAAGAATACCCGGTTCGGTGAAAGCTACAACCGTGACGGATTGCCGCAATCGATCAAGACGTCTCCAAAGCCGACTCTGGATGAAACTCGCACCAAAGGTGTGATTTCCGAGCTCGACCCTCTCTTGCGATGGGAAACTTCTCAGCCAGGCAATGTCCTGCGCGTATTCGAACGCGGCGGACACAAAAAAGCCGAGATCGGCAATCCCAATCGCGAAGAAGATCCCGGCAGGCCAGACGAAAAACTGAGTGACCGCGGGTTCGGAACCGGCCTTCGCACCGACCCCGTCTTTCTCGGATTACAAAAAACGCGCTTGCTTGACCCCATCTTGTCGCTCCCTGGGACCAACGATCATCCCGGCGACTATCGCGGCAGCGGTTGCACTGCGTGCCATGTCATCTACGCCAACGACCGCGATCCTTCACACTCCGGCGCCTACGCACAATTCGGGCAAACCGGCTTCAGCGCTTCTTCCGATCCGACGATTCCGAAAAACGACCGCGGCCATCCCATCAAACATGTCTTTACGCGCTCGATCCCGTCAAGCCAGTGCATGATTTGCCACATTCACCCCGGTACGAACATGGTCACGACGTATTTCGGGCTCACGTGGTGGGACAACGAAATCGATGGGGACAAGATGTATCCAGCACGGCAGCGCAACCCAACAGAGGAGCAGCGCTATCAGTCTTTCGAACGCAATCCAGAGGGCGCCGCGGTGCGCGGCCTCTGGAGGGACGAAAAATTCCTCGAAAACGTCGGCAGCCCCGAATTCAACAAGCGGTTGAAGACCACGCAATTCGCTGATTTCCACAGCCATGGGTGGATCTTCCGCGCCGTTTTTAACCACGATCGCAAAGGAAACTGGCTCGACAAGGAAGGCAAGCAAATTGTGTTCGACGATCCCGACCGTTTCGGCAAAGCCGTCCACCTCGCCGACATCCATCTCGAGAAAGGAATGCAATGCAACGACTGCCATTTCGCGCAGGACAATCACGGCAACGGGAAAATCTACGGCGAGCCGCGCGCCGCCGTCGAAATCGACTGCATCGATTGCCACGGTACGATTCGCAAGAAGGCCACACTGATCACGTCCGGCCCGGCGGCGCCGGATGGCGGCCGCCATCTCGATGCCCTGCGAACGCCTTGGGGCGTGCGCCGATTCGAATCGCGCGACGGCAAAATATTCCAGCG
>QIAL01000515.1 GCA_003225535.1 Acidobacteriota bacterium
AGCATCGCGTTGGCTACCTTCAGGAAGCCGCCGATGTTGGCGCCGTTCACCAGGTTGCCGGGCGTGCCGTACTTGTCGGCCGTTTCGAAGCAATTCTTGTGGATGGCGATCATGATCTTGTGCAGACGGTCGTCGACTTCCTCGCGGGTCCAGCTCAGCCGGGCGCTGTTCTGGGCCATTTCGAGGCCGCTCGTGGCCACGCCGCCAGCATTCGCGGCTTTAGCCGGTCCGTACAGGATCTTCGCTTCGAGGAACATCTTGGTCGCTTCGAGCGTGGACGGCATGTTCGCGCCCTCAGCCACCAGCTTGATGCCGTTCTTAATCAGATTCGCCGCATCCTTCGCAGTGATCTCGTTCTGCGTCGCGCTCGGGAACGCGCAATCAGCCTTCACGTTCCACAGCGGGTTGTGCTCCAGCTTGATGTCGGTGGGCATGAAGATCGCTTTCTTGAACTTGTCGGCGTAGTCGCGGATGCGTCCACGCTTCACGTTCTTCAGCTCCATGACATAAGCCAGTTTGTCGCGGTCGATGCCATCGGGATCGTAGATCACTCCGTTGGAATCGGACACCGTGACGGGCTTCGCTCCCAGATCGAGCAACTTCTCGATGGTGTACTGCGAGACGTTGCCGCTGCCGGAAACCAGACACAGTTTGCCTTCGAGGGTCTCTTTGCGCGTCTTCAACATTTCCTGCGCGAAATAGACGCAGCCGTAGCCCGTGGCTTCCGGACGAATCAGCGATCCGCCCCAGCCCAGGCCTTTGCCGGTCAGGACGCCGGTGAACTCGTTGCGCAGCCGTTTGTACTGACCGAAGAGGAATCCGATCTCGCGTCCGCCCACGCCGATGTCGCCGGCCGGAACGTCGGTGTCCGGTCCGATATGGCGTTGCAGTTCGGTCATGAAGCTCTGACAGAAGCGCATCACTTCGCTGTCGCTCTTGCCCTTGGGATCGAAATCCGATCCGCCCTTGCCGCCGCCCATGGGCAGCGTGGTGAGCGAATTCTTGAACACCTGTTCAAACGCCAGGAACTTCAGGATGCCGAGATTCACGCTCGGATGGAAGCGCAGTCCGCCCTTGTATGGGCCGATGGCGCTGTTCATTTCAATGCGGAATCCGCGGTTGACCTGAATATTGCCTTGGTCGTCGAACCATGGCACGCGGAACATGATGACCCGCTCGGGCTCGACAATTCTTTCGAGCAAACGCGCCGACTGATACTCGGGGTGTTTCGTAAGGACCAACCTCAGGGAATCGAACACTTCCTGCACCGCCTGGTGGAATTCGGGTTCGGCGGGATTCTTCGCTTTCACACTGATCATCACGGATTCAATGTAGTTCCCCGGAATCTTGATTCCCGGGGGTGTCATCACAGACATAGTCCTACCTCCGTAGGTACAACCTAAAAAGCATAATGCCGCCTCCCATTCTCGGCTTCTACAGGAAGCGGGCAGTGATAATTCTCACGGGCGGGAGTGATTACGGTCACGGCGGATGGATGTGGAGTGGAATGAAGGGATTAGCGGAGCGCGCGGACCGTGCCGTCATGGGCACCTCCTTGCTTTGGCTATTGTGAGCCAGATACGGGAGGCTATGCAATGTCTCGGTTAGTCTGGCACCAGTATTTATGGCGTCAATGGTGCATGAACCACAGACGCCCCGAAGATACACGAAGGAATCCTGCCGTTGGGGTTGTCTTCGTGAACCTTCGTGTCCTTCGTGGTTGATGCTTTCCACCGGCGTCGCTTGTGCAATCAATGATTGCAATGCTATCATTGATTGCATGGCGAGCATTACCATCCGAAACCTGGAAGAGGCGACCAAGAGGAAGCTTAAGATCCGCGCCGCGATACACGGACGTTCCATGGAGCAGGAGGCACGAGAGATTCTGAAGAACGCCCTGCGGCAAAAGCCGAGGACTGGCGCCGATCTGGTAAAGGCGATCCGGCAACGCTTCGCTCCGCTGGGAGGAGTCGAACTCGAGCCGTTTCCCCGAGAACCAATTCGCGATCCGGATTGGCTGAAGGATTGGAAGTAAAGTGGTCTGCCCTTCCGCGCCCTGCGAATGACAGTTCTCGATACCAACGTGATCTCGGAGTTAATGAAGTCCGCACCCTCACCCGAGGTGATCGCATGGATGTCGGGCCAAAGAGCGGACGATCTCTTCACCACGACGATCACCGTTGCTGAAATCTTATATGGAATCGAAATTCTTCCGAAAGGCAAGCGTCACGATCAGTTGCTTCAGGAAGCTGAGGCTACGTTCTCGGAAGATTTCGTTGGCCGCATCTTAGTCTTCGACCAAGCGGCAGCCCACCTATACCCCCTTATCGCCGCAGCGCGGCGGACCCACGGTCGGCCCATTGGATCCCCTGATGCGCAGATCGCGGCCATTGCACGGGCCCACGGGACCGCACTCGCTACTCGCGATACGGATGATTTCGAAGGCTGCGGCGTAAGGCTGATTAATCCCTGGAGCGAGCTCGTGAGCCAAGAAGAAAGTCCCAGCGCGCTTAGCAACCCCAAGGAGTCGATCAATCAGAATCGCGACCGCGCTTCCTCCACCCACGTCCGATCTCCCGGCATGAACCAACCAGCAACAGCGCGAGGACCGGGACGGCCACAGCCGCGGCAGCGAACCATCCGTAACGTGGCGAGATGAGATGCCCAAGGAAACCCACGACCGCGCAAAAGAGAAGAAACAAAAGGAACTCGAAAACGTTCATATTGCTAGCAGATCCTTGGCAGTTGCTCTCCGCTAAGCATGTCGACAACCCGGTTTCCTCCGATGCGGCTTTGCAGGACTACCGTGCGGCCCGGAGTTTCTTCCACGGTGCCGACACGCACCGCGCCCTGCGACACCTCAACCTTCTTTAGATCGCTGAGCGCCGCATCGGCTTGCGCTGCGGGCACAAATACCGCGAATCGTCCTTCGTTCGCCACATACAACGGGTCGAGGCCGAGAATTTCGCAGGCGCTTTGCACTGTTTCTTCCACGGGGATCAGAGTTTCTTCCAGCTTGATACAGACGTTCCGGTCCGACGCGA
>QIAL01000516.1 GCA_003225535.1 Acidobacteriota bacterium
TGATTGAATCAAGCGTCCGCCTTGTGATCGCAGAAAAATCGGTCCGGTCGTGAGCAGCGACGGCAAATCGAGCGTAGTGGCGCGAGGCCAGATAATTGATCATCGTCACCAGTGCCAGCACGGCGATGGTCGAAAGCGCGACGTTGAGGCTGATGCTCCAGCGTCGCAACCGTGAAAAAGTGGGGCCGGATTCTCGCATTATGGTTTCCAGCGTCGGCTTTCGATCACACGCAAAGTCAAAAAGAGCAAAAAGAATGTAGCGCTCACAAAGAATACCAGAGCGCGAGTGTCAATGACTCCTCGCGCAAAGTCCTGCATATGTTCGATCAGATCGATATAGGAGAAGAGTTGCGCCTGCCATCCTGCCTTTGAAGTAAGCGTTAAAGAGACCAAACTCAGCAGCGAAAGTGAAATCCCGCCCACCAAAGTGAGGATAGCGGCAATGATCTGGCTGCGGGTCAACGAAGATGCCAGGCATCCCAGGGCCATATAGACCGAGCCCAGCAGCAGCATTCCGGTAAATGTTGAAATAATCGTGGCCGGTTTGAGCACGGATGAATCGTGGCTGAAATGACGGATGATGAAGAGGCATCCGATCAGCGGCAGCCACATCAACAAATGAAAGAGCATTGCTCCAGTGAACTTTGCCAGCACCACCTGCAAGTCGCTTACCGGAGTCGTCATGAGCGTTTCGAACGTTCCGGAGTATTTTTCCTGCGCGAACGAACGCATGGTGATGACCGGGGCTGCAATCCACAAAATGACCCAGAAGTACATGGTGAGGTAGAATACTTCCGTAAGCGGCCGATCTGTTGCCTCAGTATTCAGATCCCGGATGAGGCTATGGAAGCTGAACCCGATCAGAAACAAAACCGCCGCGATCACGACGTATCCAGTCCACGAAAAGAAATGTGCCCCCAATTCCCGCCGCACCAGGGTGCAAAATGCGTGCATCAGGACGCTTCCTCCTCTTTATCCGGGCGCGTAACGCGCACGAAAATATCCTCCAGAGAATGCCGGCTCCTCGTCAGCTCCCTCAAAGGCCAGCCGCGAGAGCAAACGACCGTCAACACGTGTAAGCGGAGGTCCACTCCATCGCGCGCCACCAGTGAGCAGCGAACGTATTCTCCCTCGGCGGGCGCGAGGTCAAAATGCTCGACCTCAGGCATTTGTTCCCAACAAAGCTTCAGGTCTTGCATAGGCGCAGCGATTTCAGCCACCACCTGACCGCGGTCGCTCATCAGCATCTGCAGGTTTTCGGTTGTATCAGCAGCGAGGATTCGGCCCTGGTGAAGGATCATCACGCGTCCGCAAGTCATTTCCACCTCTGGCAGAATATGAGTGGAAATGAGCACGGTATGATTTTGGCCAAGGTCTTTGATCAATTGCCGAACGGAACGAATCTGGTTGGGGTCCAGCCCGATCGTTGGTTCATCCAAAATAATCAGCTCCGGCTCGTGCACCAAGGCATCTGCCAGCCCGACACGCTGCTGGTAACCCTTGGAGAGATGTCCGATAACTTTTCGATAAACATCGCTGAGGCCGCATTGCTCCATCACGATGTCCGCGCGATCGCGACACCGCCGGCCTTTGAGACCCTTGAGGGAACCGCGGAAACGCAAATATTCCCGCACCCGCATCTCGCGATGGAGAGGATTATTTTCCGGCATGTAGCCAATGCGGCGGCGAACTTCGTTCGCCTGACTGAAGACATCGCGCCCCGCTACCCGCACTGTTCCGGAGGTAGCAGGCAAGTAACAGGAAAGAATGCGCATGATGGTGCTTTTGCCTGCGCCGTTGGGTCCCAGCAAACCAACAATCTCGCCACGGCCCACATTGAACGAAACGTGATCGACTGCGGTATGACCCGCATAGCGTTTGGTTAAATCCTGAACTTCGATCATTAGCGCGTCACTCATGAGCAAACAAGAACGTTAATCGATTGTGGCTCCCCTCAGCCATCATAAACCGCCGTTTCGCTTCTTCGGCTGTCATTTTCATCCTGCTCCTGCTCTCCTCCATGTGCTCGGCTGGTTACTGAACCTGCAACTCAACTGTCCCGCGCCGATATTCAATAAATGGCCCGCGCCGCCGCGGAAACACCACTTCCAGTTTTGTTTTATCCCCTTTTTTTCTGGCGTAAAGCATTTTGGCGGCTGGTACAACATTCGGCGTTATTTGTCCATCGACGCTAGTGATAAGCATACCCTCTTCCAATCCTGCGGTCGCGGCAGGGGTTCCCTTATCGACCTCCGCAATGAGCACACCGGTCAGATTCCCAAATCCGAATTCACGCGCGAGCCGCGGAGTGAGTTCCTGCACGGTTGCTCCGGTTTTCTTTCGAACCAGTTCCGCATTGAAAAATGTGTTCTCCGGAACCAGCCTCACGTTCATGGTGCGGCGGGCGCCGTCGTGCTGTACCATCAGAGTCACAGGACTCTTGTCCTTGGAGGCTATGAGTTCGCGATTGAAATCAATCAATCCGGTTGGTGCTCTGCCGTTGATTTGCAGAATTGAATCTCCCATGCGTAACCCGGCTTTGGCGGCGGGACTCTGCTCCTGAACGGAAAGCACCTCTATCGGCGCTGGTCCGGGCCGCACCCGCGCGCCAAACCAAAGCGATTCCAGAATTTCCGGTGAATAAATTTCCGCCAGAGCCGCCGAGACCCGCTTCGCCGGAATTGCGAAACCGATTCCCTGGCCTTCGCGATAAACCGCAACATTGATCCCGATCAATTCTCCCTTGAGATTGACCAGCGGTCCGCCGCTATTGCCGGGATTGATCGCTGCGTCCGTTTGGAGCCAGTCCATCACATCGAGCGGCTCGTTTTCGGTGGCTGGCCGCCGGCTTTTGGAACTCAGAATTCCGCGCGTCACTGAGCCTCCGAGACCAAACGGATTTCCCAGGGCCAGGACTGTTTCACCCAACAAAAGATCATCGTCCGCCGCGAACTTTACCGGGGTGAACTTCTCGCCTTTTTTGGCCCGAATCTTCACCAGCGCTACGTCTGTAAAGGAAGTGCCGACCAGTTTATCCGCTTCATACTCTCGTCCGTCGGAAAGCTTGATCCAAACGCGGC
>QIAL01000517.1 GCA_003225535.1 Acidobacteriota bacterium
GCCAATTCCGCATCCACGATCAAGTTCCCGACTGGAGCAAGCTGAGCCAGGGTCGCGTCGGTGCAACGCTCCGGTGCGGTCACGGTGCGAAGAATCAACCCGTCGGTAGGATTTTGCGAACGCGGAACAATGCGTATCCCCGTCGATGCTTCCAGCGCTGTAATTGTCTTCCACTGAGGGCGGTAGTCAGCCGTCAACGGTAAAGCGACTCTTTTCTCTTCTGTAGATTGCGGCAATCCTCGTGTTGCTTCTTCGGGGATGCGGATAGTGGCTCCAGCAGTGATCCAAACTTCTATGATCTTCGTTTCTTCCGGGCTCAACGACGGTTTGCCTTCCGCCGGCATGAAGTCTTTGCTATCCGGCGGTAGCGTTATGCGTCGATACATTTCGCTTTTGCCCAACTCTCCCGGGGAAACCACTCGACCATCCTTGCCGCCGAGCATTACGTGTTCGTAACTATCGAGTCGCAGCTTGCCTTTGAACTTTTCGTCATTGTGGCAAAGAACGCATTTCTGGTCGAAGATTGGCTGCACCCGCACGGCATAAAAACTGGTGGGGTCGATCGTGACTTTTCGCTCTACACCGAACCAGCGACGTAGCGGTTGAGGCATGCGCTCGGTCAGGAAGGTGCGGCCGTGTGTCAATTTACCGCCCTGATCGCTCGTCCAGATCAGCAAACCAATCGTCATCACTAGAGCGGCGGCATAAGCCCTCCGGTTCCATCCATAGAGACCCCAGCACGCAACACACGCTGCAGCGAGGGATACGCCGCCCCACATGTGTCTGATCACCAATGATCCTTCAAAGCCACCGCTCCAGGCCAAAAGCCAGCCGAACAAGGCAGCTGTGATCGCCGCCGTGGCCGCGAGAGCTAACACGAACCCTGCCGCCTGGCGCAAGTGTCCTCGAATGATACCTGCGCATTCGAGTATCGGGACGAGCAGGAGCAAGGCAATTGGAATATGCACAATAAGAGGATGGAATCGGCCCAGGAATTGGGCGAATTCGGCACGCTCTTGGCCATCCGGAGGAGCGTAGAGCAATAACATCACCAGCAGAAAAATCGAAATAAGACCTGCAACCAGCGTCCACGCGCGGACTCGAAGTGGCATCCTGATCCCGTTAGGCCTTGCGCAGAAGTGTGATTCGCCCGATCGGCAACCACTCAGCTACAAGAATGTCGCCATTGTGAAGAAAGATAGCGTCATGCGGCGTGATGAACTTTCCAGCCGTAAACTGCGAACGCGTCTGGCTCCGTCGAGATCCCACATCGCCGTTTTCTGCTTTGCCGTCGCCCAGTTGCACAACCACGTTGTATTCTCGATCAAGAATGCACACCTGACTATCCAGATCGGGGCAGACCATCCACTCGCCCTGAGTATGGAAGTTGCAGGGCATGCGAAGCCGGGCCTCGTCTTTGATCGTTTTCAAATGATTGCCCTGGAGGGTGAAAGTCTGAATTCGGCGGTTTCCGCGATCGGCCACTACCAGAAGAGGAGTTTCGCCACGCGGATCGACCCATTGTCCATGCGGATTGTCGAGTTCGCCGTCGTCGTGTCCGGGCCGGGCGATCTCACCTAGAAACTTGCCGCTGAGAGAATAACGCAGCATGTGGTTTGACCCGTACCCGTCACCGACGTAGAAGTCGCCATTGGGAGCGAACGCAACGTTGGTGGGTACGAAATCGATGGGTCGGTCCGCGTAACTCGCATCTTCCCGCGGGTAGCCGTGGACCCACATTTCTTCGCCCGCAAGCGTGGTCTTCACGACCCGGCAGCGGTTGATGTCGCAGTGGTAGAGAAACTCATCTTTTCCTTCGCGACGAAGTTTCAGTCCGTGCGCTCCTCCCCGAAATCCCTCGCCAAAAGCCCGCAGGAACCGGCCTTTTTCGTCGAAGACTACGATCGCCTCGCCGCGCATGCTCGATTTGTGGACGGTATGCCCGACATAGATATTCCCCTGCTCATCCTGGCAAAGGCCGTGCGTATCTCCCCACACCAGGCCCGCGGGAGGTGTTAGCCAATCATGCACGCACTCGTAAGTGTGGGCTCCAGAGCCTACTACCGGCGGTCGCGCGCCAGATTTGTCGGAAGCCCGCAGGTAGAAAGCGGAGGAGAAAGTCGTTGCCACTGCTGCCGCGGAGCATGTAGTCAGGAACGATCGGCGAGTTTGTTTGTTGGTAGCCACGCACCCTCCTCAGCTCAACAGACCAGTCACTACTTTTGCAGGAATGACTCCGGTGAACTTCTGGTCAAGCCCTTGAAACTTGAACGTGAGCTTCTCATGGTCAATGCCCAGCAGGTGAAGAAGGGTGGCATTGAAATCGCGCACGTGCACGGGATCGCGAACGATGTTGTAGCAAAAGTCGTCCGTCTCACCATACGCAATTCCGGTCTTTACGCTACCGCCTGCCAACCACATGGTGAAGCAGCGGGGATGATGATCGCGACCGTAGTTGGTTTTTGAGAGCCCACCCTGACTGTAAACGGTGCGGCCAAATTCTCCGCCCCAAATTACGAGAGTGTCGTCGAGCATGCCTCGGCGCTTGAAATCGGTGACCAGCGCATAGGATCC
>QIAL01000518.1 GCA_003225535.1 Acidobacteriota bacterium
CCCGCCTTCGGCATCGCTGCACCCAGTTCGGACCACACAAATGCGTCTAGCGCCGCCAGAAGCGCCCCCGCCAGCCACGCGATCAAAGCCTGTGGCCCACCCATGGCCCGAATCACCAGGGAACTGACCACAAAAGGACCGATGCCCACAATTTCGATCATGTTCAGGGCCACAGCCTCTTTCAGGCCCAGGCCGCGCTCAAGACCGTTGTTCTCTATCTTATTCATCATCAGTCTTTGGTCCGCCGAGAATAACAAATGCCTCGCGCGACGCCTAACTCCGATTCCTTCCCCCAGGGCCATTTCGACTTGCGACACCACGCCTTTCACGGAATCTGCCTGCAGAGCTTCCACCCAACTCCGTCTTTCTACAAAAACCATTTCGGTTTGCAAGTCTTCTCGAACAGCTTAAACTCGTCCGGCGTAGTTCCTAAGGTCACAGAATTTCTTTTTCGGTCAGGGACGATGAATGCATTTCAAGTAAGTCGCCGCGTCGGATTGGCTTTCCTCTTTCTCTTAGCGCCTCTTTCCGTCTCCGCGAGGGTCCCCAAATTCACTTTACCGTCCGAGGCTTCGGCTATCCTCGACCAGATTTATTCCTTTGACCTTGATGGAGCTGTAGAAGCAGCACACCACATGCAAAAGGAACAGCCCGATCATCCGCTTGGGCTTCTGCTGGAAGCAGAAGCCATCTGGTGGCGGACCTGGTGTACTTCCGCGGATTTCAAATTTGCAATGACCGACGCCCGGCGCCGCCCCAAGCTCGAATCCGATCGCCGTTATTTGGAGCTGTCTACAAAGGTTTTATCGCTCGCAGAAGCTCACCTCAGGCAGGGTGAGTCCGCGGAAATGCAGTTTTATGCCGGTATGGCGGAAGCCTCTTTGGCGCGAATGTATGGGTTACGTGCTGAGAATCGCAACGCAGCCCGCTCCGGCGTCCGCGCGCGTGAACATCTCTTGCGCGCAAAGACTCTGGACCCCGATCTCTTCGACACCGATTTCGGCTTAGGCCTTTACAACTATTACGTGGATACCTTGAGCGCCGCAGCAAAGATTCTGCGATTTTTCATGGGTATCCCAGGAGGGTCGAAACAAGATGGGGTGCGCCTGCTCGAGCACGCCATCGCGCAAGGGGTTCTCACCTCCAATGTTGCGCGTTTTTATCTTGCCCTGAATCTGCATCGTTACGATCAGCAGTATGAAAAGGCGCTCAATATTCTGACGCCACTCGTTGAAAGGTACCCGGCGAACCCACTATACCAATTGGCACGCGGCGACCTCTATGCCAAACTTGGCCGTAAGCAACAAGCTTTAGCCTGTTATCGCGCCGCCAGCGCACTGCCCGTCCAGAATGCGGAGTGTCAGGCGCACGTGCGGGACTTGGTGCGCGCCTCGATTGCATCCCTTGACCTCCGCCCTTGACCTCCAATGAAACCGTCGGCTTCACAGAATCGTAATGGCAATTTGCAGCGATACTATGTGCCTGTCGCAAGCATCACCTCGGACCCTCCCCGAATCCGCATTGACCTCGTCCCCTCCCAGATGGTAATGATGTAGGGTTGCCTGAGTCCCTAGATTCGTGGCAAAGTGCGGCCACGCGCAGGGTGGAGTAAGGGCTGGGTGGCATTCCCCGGATCCCGGCTTTGTCGCGGTCAACGCGCAGCACAAATTTGGCATCTCACCCCCAAAGAAAGCTAGCGCCACCGGCTCTCGCCGCTCGCGCAAGCAAGCTGGCCTTGGCACAGCTGGGGCCGTCAGAAAAGATGAAGGAGTCTCAATGAAGCGGTCTTGGACAGCACTGGCTGTCGCACTGATGGCGATTTTTGCAGTAGGCGGCTGCAACGACTACGGCAACACGTTTCAGAACAACACGGGGGCCTTGGTTTCTTTTCTTGCACCCGCCCAGATCAGCGCCGGCAATGGGGACTTTACTCTGACTGTAAATGGTCAGGGCTTCGTCCTAAAGACAGTTGTGCAATGGAATGGCAAGCCTCTTGCCACAACGGTCCCCGTAGACAGCACGGGAGCCGCCTTGGGGAACATCGTCACCGCGATCGTTCCTGGTGCCTTGATTACCAAGCCCGGCGTAGCTACCATTATTACTGTGAATCCTGCCTCCGGCGCGGGCCAAAACGGCCTCTCCAATCCCATCGCCTTCGTCATCACTCCGCCGCCGAATCCGCTGCCAGTACTTACGAACATCGCTCCCAATACTAAAGCGCCGGGTAGTCCAGATTTCACCTTGACCCTCAATGGTTCTGGCTTTCTTCCCGCTTCGGACCCCTCGGGCGGCTCGCAAGTAAAGTGGAGCGGCGTACAGCAGTCGCAATTGACCGTTGTGGGCACTACAACTTCCAATCAGATTACGGCTACGGTTCCTTCGGGCCTGCTGGAGAACTCAAGCACCTCGAGTGTCGCCGTCAGCGTTACCGTTTTTAATCCGCCGTCTCCGCCTCCGGCGGGTTGCGTGACGGCCTGTAACGGAGGTGGCGGCGGCGGCTCAAGCGCTTCGGCAACCTTTACGATTTGCGGCAGCGGGCAATCCTCGTGCACCCCATTGGCCGCCGCGAAAGCAACCGGTACCGCGGCGGAAATAGTTGCGGAAGAAGCTCCGGCGCTGAGCCTTGATGGCCGCTATGTTGCCTACACTGCCCTGCAGAGCGATCGCGCCCAAATCTTCCTGCGGGATACTTGTGAAGGCGCACCGGCAGCGTGCCAACCGCGTACCACTCTTCTCTCCGCGGCGGCCGATGGCACTCCCGCAAATGACGAAAGCCACGCTCCTTCCATGAGTTCCGACGGACGCTATGTCGCATTCAGCTCGGCGGCGACGAATCTGGTGGAAAATGCGCCACCGGGCCGCCAGGTCTATCTCCTCGATACTTGCGCGGGAGCAGGAGATTCCTGCAAGCCATCCACGCATCTCATCTCTATCGATCCGAATGGGGCACTAGTGGGAGCGGAAAGTATTTTGCCTTCGGTCAGCGCCTCGGGACGTTTTGTCGCGTTTCTGGCCATTGCTCCCAGCCATTCCTCCAAGACGGCGTCCCCGCAGTCGAACTCACCTGTGAGCGGCAGCAACAGTGGTTACCGGCAGGTCTTCATCCGCGACACTTGCCTCGGCGCCACCAATTGCACGCCGAAGACGACGCGGATCTCGCTTCAACCAGGTGATGGGACGGCATCGGTCGCGAGACCAGCCGGCCCGATTTTGAGCGGCAATGCGGGGCACGTTGCCATCGCGGGCGCGAACGCAGCCATGCTCTTCACTCGCTCGATTGCCGTGGATGA
>QIAL01000519.1 GCA_003225535.1 Acidobacteriota bacterium
GACGTCCGAGCTACGGGCACATCGAGAACTGGAGCGCCCAGCGTCCCGATCTCTGAGACGTTCAGCGGTACATCCAACTGGTCGTTGGGCGCGGTATCTATCAACCCCAGCACCGCAGACATCGCCGTCAGCACGAGTGTCAGCGCAGTCCCCCTCGGGCAGAATTCCACCTACAACATTACGATCACGAACAACGGGCCACTACCTGCACGAATACCACTACCACCATTAACTGCACGCTGCCCACGTCATTCGCAAGTGGAGCGACAGCGACGGTTACGGTTGTGGTCTCGACGACTGCGCCGGGATTTTATCCGAATACGGCCACCATTACGGACTCCGGCACCCCCGCCGATCCGAATACTGGCAACAACACCTACGTCGCGCTCGCACCAGTGGTAAGCGTGGTCTGTTCAACGACAACGCTGACGGCGGGTGGCACACTTACCGGGCAGATTAATACGTACTATCCGGGAAACGGCAACGTTGCCATCGGGGCTACTTCGATTCCGGTCGGTGCGGCGAACGGTACCGGTGCGATCGCTGTTGGAAGCCTGCTTCTGATCATCCAGATGCAGGACGCCAGTATCAATCCGTCTAATTCCGTTGCCTACGGGAACGGGAGTACGGGCGCCGGCTTTACGACCATTAACAATGCCGGCAACTACGAGTTTGTGAAAGCGACCGGAGTTGTGGCGGGAGGTGTCGTTCCAATCTCGGGGGCGGGCGCTGGAGGCGGAACCGTCTTTGCTTACACGACGGCGGCCCTAACCGCGACGAAGGGCGCAAGCACATTTCAGGTTGTGCTGGTGCCACAGTACACATCGGCTACGTTGAGTTCCGGTATCACTACGCCATCCTGGAACGGTTCCACGGGCGGAATCCTCGCGCTGGACATTGCGGGACAGCTCAACTTGGGTGGAGCTGCGGTTAACGTCGACGGAGACGGATTCCGCGGTGGCGCTGGATTGCAGCTCACCGGCGGCTTTGGCGGTACCAATGCCGATTATCGGTTCGCAGCGCCTGCCACGTACACGGGGGTGGCCAGGACCGGAGTCGATGGCGCCAAAGGCGAAGGCGTCGCAGGCACACCCCTATGGGTCGAATCCGGCGGGACGTTCCTCAACACGGGTTCGGGTTACCCCAGCGGAACAGCAGGAACCGATGGCAGTATGGCGCACGGCGCACCAGGAAACGCGGGCGGCGGCGGAACGGATGGCGATGCCGCCGGCAATAGCCAGAATGCGGGTGGCGGGGGCGGCGCCAATGGCGGAACGGGCGGATTTGGCGGGGATTCGTGGAATACGAACTTCAGCGATGGAGGCGAAGGTGGTGGCGCGTTTCCCGCGACGATTGATCGCATCGCGATGGGAGGCGGAGGCGGCGCTGGATCGCGCAACAATTCCGATGGCCTGACGCAGGCCAGCAGCGGTTCAGCTGGCGGTGGCATCATCTTTATTCGGGCCGATAGCTTAACCGGCACAGCCACTCTCACCGCCAACGGCGCGGCATCTTATAACGGCACTTCGAATGACGCAGGCGGAGGCGGCGGCGCCGGCGGAACCATCGTGGTGCTGGCGGTAAGCGGTGGCGAGACTGGTCTCACCTTGCAGGCAAATGGCGGGCGAGGCGGCACGGACCGGGCGGCGGCGGCGCCGGCGGCGTAATCCTCGTTTCCGGTGCTCCGGCCAGCATCAGTGTTAGTGGCGGCGCGAATGGCACAACCCTGACTCCCGGAGTGGCGTATGGAGCAACCCCCGGCAACGCTGGTACGAGCGCCACCAATGCTACGCTCGGCCAGGTTACCGGGATCCAGGCATCTTCGCTCTGCACACCCGACATGTCGTTGGCTAAGAGCCACGTTGGAAACTTTACCCGGGGCGCACCTGCCAGCTACACCATTCCGGTTTCGAACGTCAGCCCATACGGCGCGACGACGGGACTCGTCACCATCAATGACACACTGCCTTTCGGCATCAGTCCAACCAGTGCCAGCGGCACGGGTTGGACGTGCTCGATCTCCGGTCAGACTGTCAGTTGCATTCGTTCGGACGGGTTGGCCGCTGGCGCGACCTATCCCTCGATCACTCTTAACGCCTTGGTATCCCAGTCAGCACCTGCGACGATCACCAACGTGGCAACCGTCTCGGGAGGCGGCGAAGCGAACCTTCTCAACGACACAGCTATGGATACGGCCGCGGTCGGGTCCAGCGCGGACATGGCCGTGACCGATTCCGGCTCGCCCAATCCGGTCGCCGCCAATGGCAGCATCACTTACACCGTCCTCGTTGCGGACAACGGGCCAAGCGCCGCCGATAATGCCACTCTCGTTTTGCCCGTACCGGCCAGCACGACATTTGCTTCGCTTACTCCTCCGGCGGGATGGAGTTGCCTCGTGCCCGGCATTGGCGGCACCGGCAACGCAGTGTGCACGAACGCGAACATGCCCGGATTGTCTTCCGCAACTTTCACGTTCGTGGTGAAGGTGGCTACCGGCACCACGAACGGAACTGTGATCACCGCTTCGGCGACTGTGAGTTCGTCGGTCCTGGATCCGATTCTGTCGAATAATACCGCCATCGTTACGACAATCGTGGGAGGTTCCGGACCGAACTTGTCGGTCACCAATACAGCTTCTCCTAATCCAGTACAGGCCGGGAACACCATCACCTACACGCAGGTCGTGACCAATACGGGTTCCTCTGCAATCGCAAACGGTACCTTCACTGAGGCGACGCCCGCGAACACAACTTTCGTGTCCATCACCCCGCCGGCGGGATGGGTATGTACAAGTTTCCCGGCAAGCCCCTGCACCGCCGCCAGCGTTGCGGCCGGTGCTTCCGGAACATTCACGGTCATCTATACGGTGACTGCGGGTACCGCGGCGGGCACAATTATCACCGACACGGCCACTGTTAACGCGACGAACCAATCCTTCGGCGCAAATTCCGCCACTGCAACCGATGTGGTTGCAGCCGCGACGCAGGCTGATGTCGCTCTCAGCACCGTTGCGACACCTGGGACCGTGTACGCCGGAAACAGCATCACCTATACCCAGACTGTAACGAACAACGGTCCAGCAGCGGCGGCAGGAGTCGTGTTTACCGAAGCAACTCCGGTGAACACTACGTTCCAATCAGTACTCGCTCCCGCGGGATGGACTTGCACGACGCCCGCCGTCGGCGCAACGGGAACCGTCACATGCAACGATACCTCGAACCTTGCCGCCTCAAGCTCCGCTGACATCGTGGTTGTGTTGAACGTACCCTCCACGGTCGCCATCGGGACGATTACTGCGACTTCTTCGGTTTCGGCTACCACCGCAGATCCTCGTAGCGCCAACAACAGCACAACCGTCACCACCAATGTGAATGTGGCCTGCGACTTGGCAATAACCAACAGCGGAATTCCGAGCCCGGTCGCTGCAGGAAGTACGATCACCTACACCCAGGTCATCACTAATTCGGGGACGAGCAGTTGCAGCACGGGAACGCTCAACGAAGCTACTCCCAACAGCTCGAGCTTTGTATCTGTTGCTGTTGCCAACTCGGGCGGCGCGATATGGTCGTGTCCGAACATTGCGCCAGTGGCCTGCAGCAGTGCCAGTGTCCCACCTGGCTCATCCGCCACGGTAACG
>QIAL01000520.1 GCA_003225535.1 Acidobacteriota bacterium
ACCCAGGCATCGGACGATGGCCGCTTCAAATCTTTGCGGAAATATTCGAACACCGTGGGAGATTCGGGGGAAACCGCGGCGAAGTTGTTGAACGTTTCATAAACGCCGGTCGCCAGGCTGGCAGTTGCAACGTAGTGGCCCAAGATTCCGCGATTCACGACCTGGGTAAAGAAGCTGGCTTGCGGGATCAGGTCGCTCATCAGGTGCGGGATATTTTCCTGCCCTTCCAGCATGAACGTTTCCTGATCGCGAGCTCCGCCACCGAAGGTGACGACCACTACTTTTCGCTTGCGAGCCGACGACGCAGCCCTTGCCCAGGCCGGGCGAAAAAGAGTGCTCCCCAGAGCCACACCCGCGGCATCGCGAAGGAAATCGCGTCGAGTGCGAGCAACAACCTGGCTGACTTCGCGTGCGCTGGAGAGATTTCGCATTTTGACTCGATCCGGCTTACTGCTTCGCAGATGTACGGTTCTCCTCCGAGTACACAAATTGGCGAATTTCCGCCCTCTGCTTATCAATATCTGCCAGATGTTGCGCCCGTTGTTCCTGGTACAGCGCCAACTGAGCCTGCGCTTTGTCCTTTTGCCCGGTGTGCACGTAGGCTTGGCCTAGACGGTAGTGAGCGTCGGGAATTTTGGAGTCGCGCTCCAGCGCCATCAGATACTCCGGAATTGCTTCGGCGTAATGAGTTTGATCCGACAGTAGATTGCCCAACTGGAAGTGCGCTTCAGAAAGCTTCGGATCGAGTGCAATGGCTTTCCTTAGTAGCGCCTCGATCTGCGTGAAATCGACGGCGGGATCTTGCGCGCGTTTTCCCTTCCAGAGACTGATTGCGTAGTAGTATTGCGCGCGGGCATCGTTGGGTTGCAACTCCGAAAATCGCCGGAACCTTTGGATTACCTCGTCGGCCTGGCTCGGCGAACTGTCGTAGGCCTTCGACAAGAAGAGATAGCAGCGAGAGTCCGACGGATTGAGATCGGCAGCGCGAAGCAGAGACTTGACCGCGTCGTCATAGATGCCGCGCGAGTAGTATGCGATTCCCAGACCGATCGCCAGCCGAGCAGAAGCCGGGTAGCGCTCGGAGGCGCTGCGGAAGACTTCAATCGCGGGCTCCAAGGTGCGGTGCAGGAGCAGTTCGCTGGCCCAGTCGAAAAGATTCGATTCACTCGGTTCCTGGTGGGCTGCCGTCTCGAATTCATTGGCCGCAACCACGAAGTTGCCTTCCTTTTCCTCGATCTGGCCAAGAAGATTGTGCAGTTCCGCTGTGTCCTTGCTCTTTAGAAGAGCGCGGACGACCTGTCGTGCGGGATCGTTATGATCCGTCAGCAGATACGCCAACGCTAGGTCGTACCCATTGTCGTAGGAAGCGGGGTTGATCTGCTGGGCTTGCTTGAGAAACAGGATCGCGTCGGGAAGCTTACCAAGCTTGATGTAGATTTCGCCCAGATTGTGGTTCGCGTCATAATTCTTAGGCTCCAGGGCCACAGCCTTCTTGAGCTGCTGTCGGGCGCCTTCCACGTCGCCTAAACGAATGAGATTGGCTGCGAGGTTGGTACGAGCAGCAGCGGACGCCGGCTTGAGGCGTACGGCAGCCTCGAGATGCTGCTTCGCCAGTTCATCTTGCGGCTGCCCAGCGTAGACCATGCCCAGCAGTTCCTGAGCTTCGAAACTGTCGGGAACCTCGTGCAGAAGTTTCTCCAATTGTGCTGCGGCCTCTGGAAGGTGGCCAGCGTCGTATTGTGCGACGGCGGACTGGAATTGGCGGTTAAGTTCCTGATCGCGGCTGGAGGCAGCAGAAGGACTCTGAGCGAATGAGTGGGTTGCGACCAAAGCATGCCCCAGAAGAGCAGTCAGTGCTATGCAGCAGAGCCGACGTCGCAAGGTCACGGCGTCCCTATGGTAGCACCACGTATGGAACACACAACAGTTCAGCCGATGCCATGCAACCGAAGGCGCTTCACGGGAAGCGCCTTCGATGTGTATGAAAACCGTCTTCAGTAATACAGCTTCAACGCGAACTGGATCTGGCGCGGATCGTAGGGAGCATCGCGAGTGGATCCAATTTCGCCGAAGTTAGAATTGG
>QIAL01000061.1 GCA_003225535.1 Acidobacteriota bacterium
CGGTCGAGCGATTGCGTGGTTTTCCATCACCTGAAGTGCTGTTGCGTACGCTAATGCTGCATGTGGCACGGGGGTTACTCGTTGCGGGAGACAGTTGTGCGCGCTAAGCTGGCGAACTGGACCGACATTTCGGATGTCGCCTTGCTCAAACGCCTGCGCAACAGCGAGGAGTGGCTGCGTTTTTTGTCGAATTGCTTCGGGAGAATGTCGCGCATCGGCTCGAAGAACCTGTCAATCGGACGATCCGGATTGTGGATGGCACGATCGTTAGAGAGCCAGGCAAGACAGGGAGCCAATGGAGGATTCTGTACAGCATCAGACTACCGAGTCTAGTGTGTACCTTTTTTCGAGGTGACGGCCACGATGGGTGAACGCAGCGGAGAGTCATTGAACCGTCTGCCCGTGGGTCCGCACGAACTTATTCTCGCGGATGCCGGCTACTGCTCAGTCGCGGGGATTGAGTATGTTTGGCAACGTAGTGCTGACGTATTGGTTCGCATCAACCCTCAGAGCTTCGTTGCAAACTCTGCATCCGGCAGACGCATTTCGGTCCTTCGGCGATTACGTACTTTGTCCAAAGTGGGGCAGTTCGGCGAATGGTGGGTTGTTTTGCATGGGCACGATTCGGCGATCGCCGGTCGTTTGTGTGCTGTGCGAAAGAGCGACAGGGCGATTCACAGGCCCATCGGCGATTGCAGCGCAAGGCGAGTAAGAAGCAAATGATCACCAGGCCTGGAACATTTGAATTTGCTAAGTACGTAATCGTGTTTACGACCTGCTCCAGCGGTTCGACGGAGGACGTTCTGGGAACGTACCGTATGCGTTGGCAAATTGAATTAGTATTTAAGCGACTGAAGAGCCTTGCACAACTGGGGCACCTGCCCAAGCATGACGATCGCAGCTCCCGCGCTTGGCTTTATGGGAAATTGTTTGTCACGCTCCTAGCCCAAAAATTGATGCGCATCGGGCGCGACATTTCCCCCGCGGGCTACCCACTCTGGGCGCGCCGAACCATGGAGTCCGTCGCGTGAATTCATTTTCGCGCTTCACCAGATACAGCAAGCCATCGAACCACACCTCTCCTTGCAGCAAACGATCTACTCATGGAATCAGATTGCGCAGGCTCTTGCGGAAAAGTCGCGCAGCCGCCTACTTCAATTGGCGAATTGGCGTGCCGAGTAAACATTTTCGGCAAAAAAAGTGACTCTGTTTCCGGCGGATTGCCGTGATTCGGGCACAGGCTGGCAGTACTCAGTACGGGGAGGAAACCTTCCCGAGCCTCGGTGGACGGTCCATTAGGCGCGCAGTAGCGGTATCGCTTTGTTTCGGAGGTGGACGCAATCAGCTTCCGTTCTTGGTTTCTTGTCAAACAACTTCTTTTTCACCACGGATTGCCGGTGAAAAGGACGTCCGCGCGTTTGCGTAGGCATCCCCGCACTCTAGAACAGGTTCCAGAGGAACTGGTTGTAAACGTCGTGGTGATACTGCACTTCGGGAGCCTTCACACACGTTCCCAATAGGCGGGCGCAACGATCCGCGGCCGCCTGCTTCAAGTCCGCATAGCGCCCCTTGACGTCCTCACCCAGAAGCGTCGTGGTCCACTCCGCTTTGCGGAAATTCGCCAAAGCGTCGTAGATGTTGTCCGGCAAGTAGCGCTCGGCTTGGCGAAGGTTCTTGATCTTCGCGGTTTCGCCGTCAATCCCCGCCTTGAAGATCGACAGCATCACGAGGTAGGGATTCGCATCCGGCGCCACCGATCGCACTTCCACGCGCATACTTTTCTCGTTGCCGATCGGAATGCGGATCATCGAGCCGCGGTCCACTGCCGATGCCTTGATTTGATTGGGCGCCTCGAAGTGCGGATCCAAACGGCGGTAAGCGTTCACGCTGGGATTCAGCAGCAGGCAGATGTCATTTCCGTGGGTGAGGATGCGATCAAGGAAGGCCCAGCCCATCTTGCTGAGTTTTTCTTCGCCCTTCGCGTCCCAGAACAAGTTCTTTCCATTCTCGCTGATAGAAACGTTGGTGTGCATGCCACTACCGTTCACGCCCACCACGGGCTTGGGCAGGAACGACGCAGTCAGGTTCATGTTGGTCGCGACCTGGCGGCAGATCAGTTTGTAGAGTTGAATCTGGTCGGCAGCCGCGACGACTTCGCCATAACCATAGTTAATTTCGAACTGCGACGGCGCGACTTCCGGATGGTCTTTCTCGTTCTGGAAGCCCATTGCACGCTGTACTTCAGCCGTTGTGTCGATGAAGCTGCGCAGCGGGTCGCCGGGCAGGGAATGATAATAGCCGCCCGTGTTGACATATTCGAACTTTCCACTCTCGTGATAATGTCGCTCGGCATCTGGCCCCTTGAACAGGAAGCCTTCGATCTCGTTGGCCGCGTTGAGGGTATACCCCTTCTTCTTATTCAGATGATCGGCATACCCCTTCAATACGCCACGAATGTCGGCGGTGTAAGGCGTGCCGCCTTTGTCGATGACTTCGCCAAAGACCAACACCTTACCGGAACCGAAGACGTCCGCGGGAGCCCAGTAGAACGCCGCCCAATCTATGCCAAGGCGCAGGTCGCTCTCGCGTTGCGCAGTAAACCCACGGATCGAAGAGCCGTCAAAGGTTAGATTGTCCCAGCTCTTGAGCAGGAACTTCTTGTCGTAGTCGAGCATGTGAAGCCGGCCTTCGAGATCGCTGAAAAGCACCGTCACGGCCTTGATCCGTTTTTCGTCAGTCAGATACTTGAGTCGTTCTTCGCGGACTTTGTCGATTGCAACGCGGTTCCTGCGCTGCTCCTTCGCCTTCAAGTTGAGTTCTTCCAGTTCGTCGTATGAGAGCGCGAGGAAATTACGCAGTTCGTTCGGCATGTCTCTCCTTAGAAGTAGTGTGGATTGGGCTTGACAGTGAAGCCCCAGACGCGATCACTCGCGAACAGACTACAGTGCCGGGCACCCGGACACTTATAGAAAATATTTATCGACCCTATTGAAGGCAGATCCGATGAGGTGACCAGATCAACAGTGCTCGAGTCACATCGAAGGTCAATGGCACGATGGGAGAAGTCTTCCGAACTGTCATCAATATTATCTCCGACGTTTCCGATGAGTTCGTCGATTCAGCCCATGGATACTGAGCAAACCGGAGCGACAATGCGTCTTATCGTTATATGCAAATCCAATTCCGGTAGAGTCTCGTGGTACACCTACACGTTGCCCGGAAAATAACTATTTGATTATTTCTCTCACAGATTTCCTTCTACGCAATTTCTCTGATCGAAGCAAAACAAAAAATGAATTGGACACGCACCTCGGTTCCCAATACTTTTGCAGCCTACTGGTCAAGTGACACACGTGGGATCGGGGCGACAATCAGTTTGCCGAAAGCACTCCCGCGCTGACATGCCGCAGAAGGTCACGAAATGACTAAGCTTTCGACAAGGAGATCACCTTTGCGTATACGATTGGTGGCTTTCGTTGTTCTGTTCTTTGTAGCGTTGATGGCGCTTCCGTCCTTCGGGCAGAGTGCACCTGCGGACTCTCCAAGCGCGCCGACTTCCACTCCCGCGGCTAGTCCTGCCGCCGAGGCCAAGCCCCCTGATCCGCAACCTTTACCTATGCCTTCGATGTCAGGGCCACTACAAACTGCTCCACCTCGTGAGATGGAAGGTGGGAGTCTGAAAGTTACAGGCATTTTGAGCGGCATGATGTTGACGGAAGGAAATCACGTCTCAGGAGACGCGCCGACGCACTGGGATGTTAGCAACGCCCAGGTTTTCGTCCAAAAGACCACGGGCTGGTGGCAATTTTATTTGCAGGGCGGCGCCTACAACTTGCCGGCTATCGGCGTGCCCTTCCTCTCGACGGCAGATACGATCAAGAATATCTACGGGCCTTTTCCACAAGGCTATCTGAAACTTGTCAAAGGAAATTTCAACGTAGAAATCGGCGCGCTGCCGACCCTGATTGGGGCCGAGTACACGTTCAGTTTTCAAAACATGAACATCGAGCGTGGCCTGCTCTGGAATCAGGAGAACGCGGTCAATCGGGGCATACAACTCAACGAGACCTACAAAAAGTGGACTGCGGCACTGAGCTGGAACGACGGCTTCTACTCTAACCGCTACACATGGGTGTCGGGCTCCCTGGCATACACTTTCAATTCTGCGAACAGTCTGGCGTTCGTAGGCGGCGGGAATGCCGGCGCGTACGCGAAGAATACGCTTGCGACCCCCCTATATCTCAACAACGAACAGATCTACAACTTGATCTACACCTATACCAAAGGACCCTGGGTGGTTCAGCCGTACTTTCAGTACTCCGACGTGGCCACCAACGCGAAGATTGGAATAGATCAAGGTGCGGGCACAAAAGCAGGGGCAGTCTTGGTCACTTACAATTTCAAGCGCGGCTTTTCACTGGCAGCTCGCCCCGAATACATAAAAAGTACAGGCGGCGTCAGCACCGGCGCTATCAACTTGCTCTATGGTCCGGGCAGCGGGGCGTTTGGGTTCACAGTGACGCCGACCTATCGCAAAGACCCGTTTTTCCTTCGGGGAGACTTCGCGATTGTTCACGCAACCAATATGACGCCTGGTGCCGCTTTCGGAACCTCCGGCCTGAACGCGACGCAGGCGCGCGGTGTTCTTGAAGCAGGCTTCATGTTCTGACGCGAGTGGAGCCAAACATCTTCGTGGTTTTCCTGCTTCGGCAGTGCGCTCTACACCTTTAGCAGCGCGGACGCCAAGTAGAGACTGGGAAAAAGCCTAGCGGCTAGGACGGAACGAATGACCGACTCGTTTCACCCAAGGGATCTCTTGGCGATACTGGCGGCGTATGGTGGCCTGGTCGGGGGGCTACTTCTGTTGGCGGCCTATCCGATCGTTGGCGTCTTGCTCGTGCTCGGTTCCATGGCCTTGCTCCTGAGGTCAATAGCGAGTTGCTGCGGGGCGCAAACGGCGCCAAGTGAAGTGGATGCTGAGAACGATGCAAGAGTTTAGCCGCCCTCCGCACGACAACTGTTGTTAGAGAGTCTTGGGATCTAAGAGAAGATTTACTCACGGCCCGGCGAGAGGACAGACACCCTCTGTTCTTGCAATTCCGAGCCACATTCGGTGGGACGTGCTCCTTCTCCGATGCGGGATTTTGGCTTGATTGCCAGCCGGATTGACGTTGGCGTCATACCTCGTCGGGCCTTTCATAGACTACGATACCCAAATGACGTGTGGTTGGCCCCCGCGGACGCGCCCGCCAGGGCTCGCAGGTGGAGGCTTCTTCCGCGTAAAGTGCAAAAGGAATCTACACGCGAACGCTGTTCAGGTGGGAGACGACGCCGTGACTAGATGTTCGCGTGGTGCACATACTTATGTTGGACGTTGAGTTCTCCCAACTCTCTGATCCTGGCCGCGTTCGTCCTCGCAACGAGGACTATCTGGGCTATGTGGTGCCCCGTTCCCCAGCCGAGGCCCGTTCCCACGGCTGGTTGTTTGCCTTGGCCGACGGTGTCGGTGGCCAGCGTCAGGGAGAAGTTGCTTCACGCGCAGCAATCGAGGAAGTAATCGGCGGCTTCCGACGCGCAGCAGCCATGGTATCCCATCGGGAGTTGGTGATGAATCTGGTGCAATCGGCGAACGCACGCGTGTGGGAGACCGGGCTTCTATCCGGAACCGTGGGATCGGGTATGGCATCCACCATCGTTGTTTGTGCGTTGCGTTCTGATTGCGCCACCGTGGCTCACGTTGGTGATTCCCGTTGCTATCTGATTCGAAAGGGCGAAGCGCGGCCAATCACCCGCGATCATACCGTTGCCAGTGAACACGAACGTCTCGGCATTCTGTCGGCGCAGGAAGCTGCTGAAGTAAGCACACGACATGTTCTCAGCCGCTCTCTGGGCAGCCGCCGCTTGGTTGAACCAGAAATTAAGCAAATACCGTTACTCTCTGGTGATGTACTGGTGGTTTGTTCTGACGGCTTGCATGGAGCCATTAGCGCCGCGGAGATCGCGGACACGGTGAGCCACGGGCATGATCTGGATGTCGTGGCTCGCGATTTGGTCACGAGCGCGAACCAGCAGGACGGCAGCGACAACATCAGCCTTCAGGTGATTCGCATCCGCAGAGTGGAACGCACGGGAATGTATCGCGGTCGCCCCTATACGTTCCGCTGAGTTCAGACTCCCGTTTATGCCTTCATTATGAATTCTTTATGCTTTGCTGGTGGAATTTCTGGCATGATGAACGGGTACCACGTTGAACGGAGATTCGCAGCGCGCTGTCCGTGCCTTGACCGGACTTGCTCACGATGACCTTCCTCCAGTCTGGCGATCAACTCGACCACTACCGCATCGAGAAATTAGTCGCCGACGGCGGCATGGCCAGCATCTTCCGCGCCACTGACCTGCGCAACCAGCACGCAGTTGCCATCAAGGTTCCCCACCCAGACGTAAAGGGCGACCCGGGCTTGTCCGATCGTTTCCATCGCGAGGAAGAAATCGGCAAAACGATGGATCACATCGGCGTGGTGAAAGTTCTTTCGGACGAGGGTCGCAGTCAAGAGTACATGGTCATGGAATGGGTGGAGGGGCGACTACTCCGCAAAATCCTCGACGAGCAGCGCAGTCTGGGGCCAGAACGCAGCGTGCGCATCGCACTTCGCATCCTCGATGCACTGGAGTACATTCACTCCCACGGGGTAGTGCATCGCGACCTGAAGCCGGAAAACATTATGGTCGACGAGCACGACAACATCAAACTCATCGATTTCGGCATCGCGGCCAATGCCAAGTCGCGCCGCCTCACCTTCGCGAAGTTTTCGCAGATGGGAACGCCCGACTACATCTCCCCGGAACAAGTGAAGGGAAAACGCGGCGATGCACGTAGCGACCTGTATGCGCTTGGTGTGATGCTCTACGAAATGCTGACGGCCAAGGTGCCATTCTCCGGTGCGAATCCCCTCCTCGTCATGAATGACCGCCTGCTGAATAGCCCCGTGCCGCCGCGCGAAATTGATCCCACAATTACGCCGCCCCTACAAGAGGTCATCTATCGCGCACTGGAACGGGATCCCAAGAAGCGCTATCCGAGTGCGCACGACTTCTCTTGGGACCTCACACATCCCGACCGGGTCGGAATTGCCGAACGTCCCGAATTGCATAACTGGAAGGAACGCCGTGCGCCCTGGCGGAAGAAGATCCTGTTGTATGGGATGTTGATTCTGATTCCGCTGCTAATTTTCGCTTTGCTGCTCTACGTGGCACGACACAGCTAATCTCGCCTGAAGTATTCGCGTCGTGCGGAGTGGCAGGCGAGTCAGCCCTGAATGAAATCGTCGCTGTGGACGACGAACTCCGGGTAGGCCCCGGCACCCAGCTCTTGAAGATCCATTCCCCGCCACTCGCCTTCCACGTCGACCCGCTGGCGGTAGACGCGATTCAACAGCCAGTTCAAGCCGTACGTCAGAGGCAGGACAAAGCCCAGCAAAGTTGCCATGCCCACGAGTTGTGCCAGCCATTGTCCGCGAGATCCGCTTTGAGCGCCGACCTCGGACAATGATGCCACCGCACACAGGCCCCAAAGTCCGCCGATGGCATGGACCGAAATCGCGCCGCCTGGATCATCCACTCCCAGCCTGGATTCCAAAAGGTCGATGGCGAATGGGACCAGGGCGCCTGCTACCGCACCCACCAGAATTCCCGCTGCGGGTTTCAGGAAAGAAGCCCCCGCGCTGCTCGCGACCAAACCTGCGAGCCAGCCGTTCGCGACCAGCGACGCATCTGGTCCACCAAAGCGGATCCGCGTAACCGCTGCTGCCATCAACGCCGAAGCGGCTGCGGAAAGCGTAGTGTTGACGGCAACCAAGATCACGCGCGAAGGTTCGGCTCCACCGAAGAGAATTGCGCCGGATGAATTCAGTCCCAGCCATCCAATCCAGGCGAAGAGGCAGCCCAGGAGAACCAGCACGACATTGTGTCCGGGAATCGCGGCAGACGTTCCTTCCGGTGTGTATTTTCCTGGGCGCGGACCCAGAATCCATGTGATCGATAACGCCGTCAGTCCGCCAACAACCTGGATCGTGCTGCAGCCGCCACCATCTACGAAACCTGAACCCACCCCGTAGTTCGCGCCGAGCTGGGCCAGCCAGCCTCCGCCCCACACCCAATGCGCGAATAGCGGATAGGTCAAGCCCGCCAACAACGCCGTCGAAACGCAGGTTGCTCCCAGTCTCCAGCGGTCAGCACCGGAGCTCAGCGGGATCAACGACGCCAGTCCCACGCTGAAGATCTGCAATAGGACGATCAGCGAGACGGGGGAGAAATCGAGACGCAGACGTCGGAGAAAGAACGGCTCCGCAGCAATCCAGTTCCAAGTCTTTCCTCCGATGGCGAAAACGTGGGCTTGTCCGCCAGGCGTGCCCTGAAAGGAGAATCCGATGATCACGTAAACAATTGCAGCCACGGAGCACACGCACAGAGAAGACAGCATCGCATGTGCGGCACTGCGTGCCCGGCCCAAGCCCGTGTTCACAAGAGCTAAGCCGACGCACGCCATGGGAACCATGAGAACCAGAAGCGCGCACAGTACCGCCGACGCATCGGAAAGGGAAGCAAGAGGGTGAGTCGTCACCCTTTGCCCGCGCTCAGGACAAGATGAGAGTTGACAAACAGAGCCAGTCCAAGCAGCTCCACCGCGACGCCTGCCAGGGCAAATCCGGCGCGCCCCATCAGAGATGGTAGCAGGGCCACGGCGGACATAACGATGCCCCATCCTGCAACTAACAGCAGCAGACCTGCAAGTTTCATCCCGACCCTTCCTCAAGACCGCGCGGAAATCAGCCAGGGTCAATCCCGCGGCCGTATGGATGCGAAAGTCCGCCCACTCATGGGAGCAAACGGCACCGATACCAAGGCTACGAACCCGGCTACAGCCCGTCAAATAGATTTTTCTGATCTAGTCTAAACAAAGAACGACTCAGCGCCCGTACGAAGTGTCTTTCTGGGGACGGATTGCGGTGATAAGATCGGGGACGCCACATCCGCCTTGCAAGGACAAAAGGCGACGGGGCACTGCTTACTGGCTAATATGACAGACACTCTTACTCCTCTCTTCGCCAAATCTGATGCGAACAACAGTTAGCTCGGGCGACAAACTCGATCACTATTTGCTTGAAGAAGTAGTTGCCCGCAGTCGCACAGTCTCTGTTTTTCGTGGAACCGATCTCAATACGAACCGCCCGGTCGCAGTCAAGGTCCCCCATCCCGACATGGAAAGCGACCCCACCTTCTCCGTCCGCTTTCGCCGCGAGGAGGAGATTTGCAAGTCCATGGATCACCCCGGCATCATGAAGGTTCTTGCTGAGGACGGCCGCAATCAGACCTACATGGTCATGGAGTGGTTCGAAGGAGTGACCTTGCGGCGACTGCTTGACGGCGCAAGAAAGCTTCCTTCCGATCGCGCAGTACGGATCGCCTTGAGCATCTGTGAGGCGCTTGACTACATTCAGAATCATGGGGTCGTTCACCGGGACCTCAAGCCGGAGAACGTCATGGTCGATGCCGGCGACCATATCAAGCTCATTGGCTTTGGTCTTGCGGCACAAGTCGGAGCGCGGCGAATCACGTTTACCAACCTTTCACAGCTGGTAGGCACGTCCGAATACGTTTCCCCCGAAGAGCTGAAAGGGAAGCGTGGCGACGCTCGCAGTGACATCTACTCGCTGGGAGTGATGCTGTATGAGATGCTGGCGGGCCAGACACCGTTTCCAGGGGTTGATCCTTTCGAGCGGGTGCTCAAGCACCCAATTCCGCCGCGTGAACTCGAACCTTCGATTTCTCCGCAGCTACAGGAAGTGACCTACCGTGCGCTCGAACCGGAGGCTAAGAACCGATACGCGAATGCCCGCGACTTTGCCAGAGACCTCGAGCATCTTGACCGTGTCGGCGTCGTCGACCGCTCGGAACTGCGTGCATGGAAAAAACAGCACACGGCTCGATTGAGAAAAGTCCTCACTTACGTGGCTGTCGCACTGGTCCCCATTGTGGTTTTCACGTTGCTACTCTACTTCGCGCGGCATTAGCGGCGAACAACTAGAATCTGCTTCGCCCGGCGACGCGGCCGTCACGCTCCCACTTGCGGTTTAGTTCGGGCTTCCTTACCACCAGAAATTGAAGTGATGCTCGCCATAAAAAATACGAATTTGACTTTGTTGGTACCCGATGAGAGCATCGCCGCCAAGACAGCGCACGCGCTTCTCTCCGGCGTTGACGCGCTGCAAGGGTCAGGGGTTCGAAGCGTTATTTCGTTATAAGTGATTTGGGAGTTAGGAGAAGCTGCAAAGCGCTCCGACGCCTGATGTGCCTTGCACATTTGGCGCGAAGGAAAAAGTGTGCGAGTTGGGCTTTCGAGTAAGAGGAGCTTGGGATGAGCGGGAAATTGATGCTGGCGGAGTTGTTGCTCGCGGGCTTTTTTGCGATCGCTTGTATTCGAGCGCACGGGCCGGTGGCAACTGGTGAACGGATCACGTTCGGCGAACTGTTCCGGTTCCCGGACCGCCTCGACAGGCTGCGGCGGTCGCGATGGCAGTGGTTTTCGATTGTGGCATTGATGCTGGTTCTTCGTCTGCAGGAACAGTTGCCTCTGGTTCTGGAGATCATGGTGGCCGTGGAGTTCGCGGTGTTTCTGGCCTTACCCGCCCGGAGCCATGCGAGAGCCAAATGAAGTTCTCTGGGTTTGGATCACACAGGGCACCACAGGAGGATCTGAAATATCGCACGTGGAATTGGCAGTCAAACGGGTGACCCGCTTCGGGTCGAGGAGGCAGTACTCATGGCAGCAACGACAGGGCAAGGACGTTCCTTTACCACATTCATTGTGGGACTGACTGGGCTGTGCGCTGGGATCGCGTATTTCTCCACGGGTGTGGGCAAGTTCATAGCCGTGGCGGGAGCACTCGTCGTGGTGATGAGCCTGCTCGCCTTTCTGAGGATCAAACCACTAGAAGGGAAACCTGCGCAGAAAGCCGGAGCCGGAGGCATGAAGTTGATGGGAGCTTTCGTTTCCGCTCTCGGCTGGGTTCTCATTCTGGCCGGTTTGCACGTGGTGACCGGGACGAGCGGCCGAATTGTTCTCGGGCTTGTGGGCATAGGTGTGAGCCTGTTCGGGATCCTCTATATTCTGCCGGCGGCTTTCAACAAGAAGGAGCAATCAATAATGAAGATGCTTCGACGTAGATGTCTCAGTGCATGTATCTTGGCGATCGGCTTGATGATCGGCGGACTCGCCTACGCTCAGTCGTCGGCTCCGGCTTCCGCCCCGGCCCCGGCGGCACCTCCGCCTTCCGCCTCAGCGGCAGAGTTGAAAGACGCCGCGAGCAAGGCGCCTGCCACGACGGACCTGCAGAAGGGCGATCCGGGCGGTACTTTAACCGGCACAATCAGCGATGTTCCCGCTGCCGATCCCAAGGCTGGAGTTACTCTGCCCGATGTGGCCAACATGGCCGGTCAGAACAAGATCGCCATCAACTTTACATGGACGTTGATTACCGGCTTCCTGGTCATGTTCATGCAAGCCGGATTCGCCATGGTCGAGTCGGGCCTCTGCCGTGTCAAGAATGCCAACCACACCTACATGATGAATTTCTTTGTGTATGGCTGTGGGCTCCTGGCCTACTGGTTGATCGGATTCGCTATACAAATGGGTGGGGCGGCGGGGAACGGAAACCTGGGCGGTCTCCAACCGCTCTCCCTAGAACACACCACTACGTTGTTTGGGAAGACATGGGGCCTGTTCGGTGGTTCCGGAATGTTCTTGTCCGGCCATACCTATGACGTCGGCGTGATGGTGATCTTCCTCTTCCAAATGGTCTTCATGGATACGGCCCTGACCATTGTTACCGGCGCATGCGCGGAACGGTGGAAGTTCTTAACCTTCGCCGTATCGTCGGTGCTGATGGGTGCATTCACTTACCCCCTGTTTGCCAATTGGGCGTGGGGCGGTGGATGGCTGGCACAAATGGGGACCAACATAGGCTTGGGCAAAGGATATTGTGACTTCGCCGGCTCGGGAGTGGTGCATGCCGTGGGAGGGTTGACTGCGTTGGCCGTCGCGTTAATCATCGGTCCGCGAATTGGAAAGTTCAATCGCGATGGTTCCAGCAACGCAATCATAGGCCACGATATCTCGGCTGTTTTGATCGGCTGCTTTATCCTTGCCTTCGGATGGTTCGGATTCAATCCTGGAAGCACCTTGGGCGCCTCGGCTAACGGCAACCTCAGAATCGGGTCCATCGCGGTGAACACCATGCTGGCGGGCTGCACCGGCACATTCGGTGCTCTGCTCTACATGTGGTGCCTCAAGGGGAAACCGGATGCCTCGATGAGCGGCAACGGCTTGCTGGCTGGGCTGGTGGCCATCACGGCCCCCAGCGGTTTTGTCAGTCCGGTTAGCTCGGCAATCATCGGCTTGATTGCTGGTGTTCTGGTCTGCCTGAGCTGTGCATTCATCGAGAATGTGCTGAAAGTGGACGATCCCGTGGGCGCCATTTCAGTGCACGGCGCAAACGGCCTGTGGGGTGTATTGTCTGTGGGCCTGTTCGCAGACGGTACGAGCAACTACGGAGGTAGCTGGAACGGTGTTACCGGCTCCGTTACTGGCCTCTTCTACGGCGACGCGAGCCAGCTTGCGGCTCAGTTAGTGGGCATCGCCACGTTACTCGGCTTCGTCTTCACCTTCAGTTTTCTTCTGAACTTGGGACTTGAATTCTTCGTGGGACACCGAGTTTCCGCGGAGACCGAGGTCGCAGGTCTGGATCTTCCAGAAATGGGGCAACTCGGTTATCCCGAGTTTGTCTTCCGTGAAGAATCTACGGTGTTTGCCCAGACTCCAAGGGAGTTTGCTGTCGCCTAGTTGTCCGGACCTTGGAGTTGGAACAATCGGCAGGGCGCGAACTGTGAGTTTGCGCCTTGCCATTACTCTGTAGACGATCGACAAAAGTGATCTTTTAATACCCTTATGAACAATACTTCGAACAGCGAAATAGCAGTGCACGACCCCAGGACCCAGACGAATTTGAGTGCGCGTGTTTCGTCGCTCGCGCTCGCTTCCATTTCGGCAAATACTCAGAATCTGCTGTTGAGGATGTTCGCCGATCCTTACCTGCTCGAAAAGGAAGATCGTTGTAGTCTCGTCGATCAACTGCGGGAATGTGTGAATCGATACCCCGACGTCTCAGAACTACGCGTGCTGCTCGGTATGGCGCTGTGCGTCAATCTGGATCCTCAGGCCGCGATCGAGCAACTCGAAGAATCCGTCCGGCTGGCTCCGAACAGCTTTATCGCGCAGCTCAAGGTCGGCGAGTTGTGGATGAGGTTGCGGGCGATGGACAAAGCGGAACAACACACACGATTGGCTGGTCTGTTGGCACAGAGTATGGCGCAGTCTGAGCTGGCACGCCGCCAGGCGGCGACGATACGCACGATGCGGCGCGAAGGAATCGAGCGCGGCGGCTATAAGAGTCCTTGGTCGTGGATCGCACGTCCGCTGCGTCGCCTGTGGACCCGGAACCGAAGTGATCCTTCCGTAGCGTTGGACATCAGCTAAACCATGCAACCAGCTCTTCAGCTTGCGCTGCTGCTGGCCATCCTGCTCCCTGCATGCAAAATTGCCGCCTCGCTGTTTAGTCGTCTGGGAATTCCTCCTATCTTGGGTGAACTGTTGGTGGGCGTCGTTCTAGGTCCCGGCGCCCTCAACCTGCTCCATCTTCGGCTGTTCGACGGAGGGCAGGCGACCGGAGCCCTGATCCTGCTGGCGCAACTCGGCGGCTTGGTGTTGATGTTCGTTGCTGGGATTGAAACGGACATCGATCGCATGCGTGAAGCCAGCGTGACCGCCTTCCTCGTGGCACTCTCCGGTGTCATATGGCCCTTTTTTCTTGGAGCCGCCATAGGGCATCTCCTGGGTCTTTCCTGGCAAACAGCATTTTTCCTGGGCGGAGCTCTCACCGCTACGAGCGTCTCGATTTCTGCTCGGACACTCATGGACGCCGGGAAAATGTCCTCTCCTGAGGCGACCGTAATCCTGGGTGCAGCAGTAATCGACGACGTAATGGGCTTGTTTGTGCTGGCATTTCTTGCCGCAGGTTCTACAACAAAGGGCGCTAGTTTTGGTCTCGCCCCGATGGCGAGCGCCTGGCTGCAACAACGACTTCCCTTCGCGGGAAGCCATCCGTTACTGGTTCTGATGACGCTCATCACTGTGTGCGTGCTCGTCTTTTTTGTGGTTGGGTATTTGGGTGCGCAACGCTGTCTGGATCCCTTAGTCCTCCAACTGCGCAAACTCTCTGCCAACGAGGCGGTTCCGAGTTGCGTGCTCGCTCTGGTTCTAATCTACGCCATCTCCGCCGAGTGGCTTGGGAGCGTGGCTGGCATCACGGGCGCGTATTTGTTGGGTTATGTGTTTGCCGGATCGGAGCTCAAGGCGGACGTCGAGCGCAGCTTTTATGCCATCGGCCATGGCCTCTTGATTCCTCTGTTCTTTGTTTCAATTGGCTTGTCCAGCGATTACCGTGCCCTCGCGGGACATTGGACCTTGCTGCTCGCAATCTCCGCTGTTGCGATCGTCAGCAAGTTGATAGGTTGTGGCCTCGCCGCGCTAGGCTCGGGAATGAGTTGGGTGCGCAGCGTCCGCGTCGGCTGCGGAATGATCTCTCGCGGTGAGGTTGGCTTGATCGTCACTGCAATGGGCGCTAGCACCGGGATTTTTGGCCGTTCCGACGTCGCGGTGATGGTGGCAGTGGTGCTTCTTACCACTCTAGTGACTCCGCTGCTGCTTCGAGGTGCATTCCAATTGAAAGATGAGGATGACTTCGAAGATGCGAACACCAAACTCCAGCAAAGTCTGGACGTGACAAGTACCCGTGACGTTCCACGACCAGTAGTGGAGCCAGATGAGGCTGCGGATGAGTCGACAGAGGACGCCAGCTACAGGATCGGGCTGCAGCATACTAGGAATCTGGCGGCGTTCTCGGAAACTGAGCCCATTTCAGAGTAACTTTTCGCAAATCTCACGCACGACGATGCGAGCCGCGAAGCCTGTCTTGTTCCAGTCTGTCATCTTGCCGTCGGACGACCCCACTAACCCGTGGATCGAAGCGACGGTCTGGAACAACACGGTTGAATTCCAAGAGAGTTTCTCTGAAGGCATCGGTATCTACAACACCAAGGGCCCTACGATCTGGAATGAGACCGTCACGGGAACTGACGGAAAATGGAATCGGCGTATGGAGCAGCATGCTCAGCACGGTCGTCGATAATGTCGATAATAATGATAGGGGCGACTTCACGGTTGATCCCACGGGATACCTGCAAAATTATCTGGTTCCATCGACAACCTAAGACCTTGTGGCGTGTACTGAACCCAGCGACGCCGTCCTCAACCAAGGAACGAAGAACACTGTGATTGAATGCGAGCAATCCGCAACAATACCTGGATCTGCAGCGAGGAGCGAAGCTCCAGCGATTTACACACTTCTCCCCAA
>QIAL01000521.1 GCA_003225535.1 Acidobacteriota bacterium
CAGGCAGTCAAGGCCGTCGAAATTGGCTCCGGCGTCGCCGCCGCATTCAGCGCCGGTTCTCAGGTGCACGACGAAATCGGCTACACGGCCAAAGACGGCTTCACCGCTTTCTCGCGAACCCACAACAACGCTGGCGGCATCGAAGGCGGCATCTCCAACGGAGAAGAAATCCGCGTACGTGGATACCTCAAGCCCATCTCCACTCTGCGCCGCCCCTTGCAGTCCGTAGATTTCGCCAGCCGTGAGCCGGTCAAAGCGGCCTACGAACGCTCCGACGTCTGTGTGGTCCCCGCCGCTGGTGTCGCCGCCGAAGCCATGGTTGCGCTCACCCTGGCTCGCTGCGCCCTGGAAAAATTCGGCGGAGACTCGATGACCGAAACTCTCCGCAACTTCCAAGGTTACTGCCACCAACTCAAAACCTTCTGATGATCTACCCCATCGTAAAATTCGGTAACCCGGTCCTCGAAAAGCCCGCCGAGAAAGTCACAGTATTCGACAAGGAACTCGAAAAGCTAATCGAAGACATGTTCGAATCGATGTACGAAGCCCACGGCGTCGGCCTGGCCGCCCCGCAAATCGGTATCGGACGCCGCATCGCTGTCATCGACGTCACCTTCAAAGAAGATCCCGACGCGAAACTCGTCCTCATCAATCCTGAAATCATCCACACCGAAGGAAAGCACACCCAGAGTGAAGGCTGCCTCAGCATCCCCGACTTCCGCGAGAACGTCACGCGCCCAAACAAAGTCACCGTCCGCGCCCAGGATGTTCACGGCAAGGTCTATGAAAAGACTGGCGAAGAACTGCTAGCCCGCGCCTTCCTCCACGAAACCGATCACTTAAACGGCAAGCTCTACATCAGCCACATTAGCGCCCTAAAACGCGACCTCATGAAACGCAAAATCCGCAAGCTCCAAAAAGCTGGAGAATGGTAGGAATTGAGCAATCGGGTAATTTGGTAATTGTGTAATTGAAGAGCTTGACGATATGAGACCTGTGGGGACAGCCGCCCTCGGCTGTCCGGCGGAGCGAAGCTCCGCAGTGGGAGCGGATAAGTTTCTCAGGCTACGAGGGGTTTTGCTGCAGTTTCTGGGTTTTCAATTACTCAATTACCAAATTTCACAATTACCCAATGCCTCTTTCGCTCATTTTCTGTGGCACCCCGACCTTCGCCGTCCCCTCGCTGGAGAAGCTCGCCGCCGCCGGCCACCGCATCCATCTGGTCGTAACCCAACCCGACCGCCCCAAAGGCCGCGGCCTCGAACTCGTCCCATCGCCCGTCAAACAATCCGCCCAGAAATTGAACCTCCCTATCATCCAACCCGACCGCATCAAGACGAATGACGAATTCCGCTCGCAACTCACAAGCATCAAGCCCGACGCCATCATCGTAGTCGGCTACGGCCGCATCATCCCCCAATGGATGCTCGACCTCCCGCCGCTAGGCAACATCAATCTCCACGCCTCGCTCCTCCCGAAATACCGCGGAGCCGCTCCCATCCAATGGGCCATCGCCAACGGCGAAACCGTTACGGGCAACACTACAATGCGCATCGACTCCGGCCTCGACACAGGCAACATCCTGCTGCAACAGGAACTTCCCATAAGCTCCGACGATACCGCCGAGACCCTGTCCCCGCGCCTGGCCGATATGGGCGCCGATCTCCTGGTCGAACCGCAAGACGACTCGGAAGCGACTCTAGCCCCAATCCTGAAGAAAGAAGATGGCCTCATCGATTTCTCCCGCCCCGCCCAACAAATCCTGAATCGCCTCCGAGGCTTCCAACCCTGGCCCGGCGCCTACACCAGATTCCGCGGCAAAAATCTGCAAATCCTAAACGCGCAGCCCGCGAACGAACTGGTCCTGCCATCCGAACTAAAGGCAATTGGAGATCGCCTGCTGGTAGGCTGCGCGAAAAACACGGCGCTGGAAATCCTGGAACTCCAGCTAGAAGCAAAGAAGCGCTCGTCAGCCCAAGCCTTCATCAACGGCTACCACCCAAAGCCAGGAGAGCCGTTAGGCATCTGATCGGCCCACGTAGCGACAGCCGCCTCGGCTGTCCCGCGAAGGCGAAGCCAAGCGCAAGTGTAGGGACGGACGCCTTCGTCCGTCCCGCGGGCAAGCCCGCGTCAAACAGCCGTAGGCAGATCGACTCTCGAGAGAAGACCCGAAGATCCCATCGCCGTGGAAGAGCAGCCCTTCAGGGGCGCGTTAGCCGTAGCAAGAGATGCGGCTTTGGCCCCCGTAGCCGATCGCTGACGTCACACAAGTCCGTCGTCCACCGATCCCCGCATTTTCCGTTTTCCGTACAATCGAAGAGCATGCCCCCCTCCCCCGCCCGCACCGCCGCCTTCGACATTCTCCTCCGCGTCGAGCGCGAATCCTCTTACGCCTCCGAACTTCTCCACTCCAACGCGTACGCAACTCTGTCCACACCTGACCACGCCCTGGCTACCGAACTGGTCATGGGAGTTCTCCGCTGGCGCTCTCTTCTCGATGACAAGATTTCAAGCGCCTCTTCGCAGCCGCTAAGGAAACTCGACCCCGAAGTCCTGATCGCCCTTCGCCTGGCTCTCTACCAATTCCTTTATCTCGATCGCATCCCCCACCGTGCCGCCCTCCACGAAAGCGTCGAACTGGTAAAACGTGCCCGCAAAACCTCCGCCGCCCCCTTCGTCAACGCCGTCCTCCGCAAGCTCTCCAAGGTTCCTCAGTGTTCCGCTGTGCTCTCTGTGTTGAGTGATGTTTCCCCGCAAGCCATAGCCGCCGCATACGCCCATCCCATCTGGCTTGTAGAACGATGGACGCAAGCGTTCGGACTCGAGGTGGTTGAAAAAATTTGCTGGCACAACCAAACGATCCCGCCAACCACCCTCCGCCTACGCTCCTCCAAAGCAGAAGAAGAACTCACCGCAGAAGGAATCTCCCTCGAACCGGGGAATCTCCTCTCCTCAGCCCGCCGCGTCAACTCCGGCGACGTCACCAAGACCCATTCCTTCCGCAGCGCCCACGCAGTCATTCAAGATGAAGCTTCGCAACTGATCGCCGCCCTGGCTGGTCCGGGCCACGAGCAAGTCTTGGATTGCTGCGCTGCCCCCGGTGGCAAGACCCTTGCCATCGCCGACCTGAATCCCGAAGCCACCATCACCGCCGTCGAGATCTACCCCCATCGCGCCCGCCAAATGCAAAAGCGATTTCCTGCTGATACGAAGATTCAAACGCTGGTCGCCGATGCCCGTACTCTCCCCATCGCGCAGCCCTTCAATCTCGTCCTCGCCGACGTCCCTTGCTCCGGCACCGGCACTCTGTCTCGCAATCCCGAAATCAAATGGCGCCTCAAGCAAGAAGATCTCCCCGAACTCCATGACCGTCAGCTAGCGATCCTCCGTTCGGCAGCCGCCCACCTCCACCCCGGCGGCCGCCTGATCTATTCGACCTGTTCCTTGGAGAAAGAAGAAAACGAAGACGTGGTGGAGCAAGCCCTGAAGGAAGGTCCGAATCTCAGCCTGCTAGACTGCCGCACTGAACTCGATCGCCTGCGATCGACAGGAGTCCTGACCTGGCCCGATCCCCCATCGCTGACGAAGGGCCCGTATCTCCGCACCATCCCCGGCATCCACCCCTGCGACGGCTTCTTCGCCGCCATCCTGGAACGAATCTGATCGCAGGTAGCGCCAGCGTCCCCGCCGGCTGTGGGGGCGGCGTCTCGCCGCCCCACGCCAATCGCCCAAAATCCGGATCGCAATCCCTCGGCTTCGAGAAGTGTTACGAAACTCGACGTGACCACGACCGCTGGAATAACTCGTACGCCAGCCGCGAAGCGGCGAAATGTGAAAGCCCGGCACGAAGTGCCGGGAACCCGTGAATGAAGAGATCAAGTCCGCTTCAGCGGACGACACTTTGATTTTGAGGAACTGCTCTAGAAAGGCCGCGCCACCAGCACGTACACGAGCGCCACAATGCAGAGGGTCAACACAAGCAGCGATAACTTCTCAACCCGGAGGCTATCTTTCCCGTTGGTAGATTCCTGCGCCATACACCCACAGTCTCTACCACGAGCTCAGCTTTGAAAATGGCCCCGCCGTGGCTGGCACGCCAGTAACCTCTCCAAAGTCACTGAGGGTGGGTTTTTGGACGTTCCTCGCAAAGGCCCAACCTCCGACCTGCTTTCCTTCGTGTACCTTCGTGCCCTTCGTGGTGAAAGGTTTTAGTCGACCGCACCCCACAATATCCCTAAAACCGCGGCCTCGACCGCAATTCCTGCCCCAAGTACTGTCCCCAAGTCCCACCAATGACTATCTAGATTCCTCCCGCGAAATCCGCATCGCGATCCCATTTCGAAACGCCCGATGGCTCGATTCTCAACTCAGCTCACCACTTTTGCGAACGAAAGCAGTGACGCTCTGCTCTCCACGTCCCACTTGTTACCAACTTGATTACCGACCTATCGGCGAGGACTTTCGTAAGAAGCGCGCGTAGCGACAGCCGCCCCGGCTGTCTCGCGCCGGCGAAGCCAATCGCAAATGTAGGGACGGACGCCCTCGTCCGTCCCGCGGGCAAAGCCCGCGTGCAACCGCCGATAGCGAGGAGAATCCGACGGCGTCCCTCTGCCGGGGCCAGAGAAAAAGCCCAGCCTCCAAGGCCGGGCTTCACCAAGTCCCTCAGGTCGCAACCACCCTACCGGTGCGGATCAAACTCCAGCCGCTCCGTTTGTCGCGTCTTGCGACTCCCCGGCGCGTACTT
>QIAL01000062.1 GCA_003225535.1 Acidobacteriota bacterium
CGATTGCCGAAGCCCAAGACAAGATCTGTCCCAAGCACAGCGTCTACGAACCACAACAGGAGGTACAGAGTACGTACGCGACGCTGTATGACCTCTACCGCAAGATCTATTTCGAGTTCGGCAATCCGGAAAGGTCACCCTTCGGTGATGTCCTACCAAAACTGATTCAGATTGCCCGCGGCTGACGGCTTACGAAACGGTTTTCAGAATTCCTGTGAACCAAACGAATCTCCGTTGCCCTAGCCGGAACCAGCCATTCCGCGGGCACGGTCCCACTCCACGCTCAGCCCCAACTCAGAGACCCATTTTTGTAAGTAGACCATGTCCAGTGCTTGGCCCTGTACCCGTAGTACAGCCGCGACATCTTCAAGCTGTCGATGGGAAGCACCCCGCTTTGCCCACTCAAGTTTCGCGACTATGATGTCTTCGGGACTAGCCACAAACAACTGAAATCCGTGCATTTCGACCTTTCAGGCCGGCAGGCAGAGGCTTGGGAAGAAAGGCGATTCTCAATAGTTCTCGCTGGATCTGCCATTCATCCCAGTCTGGGTGCTCCGAGCGGATCCGCTCGCGTGCTAAGTCCCGGGCGAACAGACTCATCTCTAATGCAAGAAGGATCCGTTGCTCCCCTGACATGGAGCGATGAATTTGCAACTGGATCTCATGCGACTCCGAGCTGGTGTCGCTAATCGCCATAAACAAATGCTATCACTCGTCTCCTGGGTCATCCGCCGGCAATCGCGCCGATGATCAGGAACGGCTCTTTGCCGGAGATGACGGCGTCGGGCAGGGGCGCGTCCGGCGATTCGTGCGTGAGATCTTCCTGGCAGGCGAAGAAGCGCAGGAACGCGCGACGCTCTTTGGTCACGTGATCGCGGATCGCGCCCTTCAGCATGGGATACGCCGATTCGACTGCATCGAGCACCGAGCGCTGTGTCACCGGACCCTCGACTTGAATCTCGACCTCGTGCCCGACATGAGCCAGCGTTCGAAGATGTTGGGGAAGCTCAACCCGGATGTTTACTGGCATCTCAAGAGCACCTTCATTTTATGTACGTCTCTTGCATATAAAGATCTTTCCATTCATTGCCGGTACGAATCCAGACCTCTGCGAAGACGCTCTTTGCCTTTGAGACTTCACCGCCGGTTTTACCCTCGTACTGCGCAATGTATGTAACCAATGCTGTGTTCGGCGCTGTGGACTTCACGGTGAAGTCACTGAGTGTGTAGCTAAGGAGTTCGAATTCATCCACGGCATTCACTTCGGCCTTCTTGTCGCCGAAAGTGGTGAGACCTTCCTCGAACTGCCGGAACTGGTCGTCTAACAGGGCTGAAAGAGTGGCCTTGTCTTTATTCTTGAATGCCTCCCAGAGCTTACGCACTTGCGCTTCAATTTGACGAGGCACGGTTCCTGACTTGATTGCCTGCGGCTTTTGCTGCGCGGCTGTTGTGGCCGCGAATGACAACAACAACGCTGCAACCACAACCAATGTCCTTTTCATGCTTTCTCCTGAGACAAACCGCAGTGACGCTAGCACTCGATGCGCGTGAGAGTCAAACACACGCCCGCGCCAGGAACGCGCGCGGGCGCCCCGGACGATGGCGTCCGGGGCTACACTACGCTAGCGTCTGAACTTCTACCGACAGCACTGCCGGTAGGTCGCGGACGATTGGCGACCAGGAGTCGCCTGCGTTGGGCGACATGTAGACTTGGCCACCTGTCGTCCCGAAGTAGAGGCCGCATTTGTCTAGCGTGTCCACCGCCATGGCATCCCGCAGAACATTCACGTAGCAGTTCTCTTGCGGCAGACCTTTCGTGAGGGGTTCCCATTCGTTGCCGCCGGTCTTGCTGCGGAAGACGCGCAGCTTGCCTTCGTGGACATAATGTTCGCCGTCGCTCTTGATCGGGATGACGTAGATGGTCTCGGGCTCGTGCGAATGCACGTCGATGACGAATCCGAAGTCCGTCGGCAGATTGCCGCTGATCTTTGTCCACTGGTCGCCAGCGTCGTCGGAGCGCATCACGTCCCAGTGCTTCTGCATGAAGAGAACGCCCGGGCGCTTCGGGTTCATGGCGACGTGGTGCACGCAGTGTCCAATTTCGGCTGTGGGGTTTGGAATGTACTTGGAGTAGAGGCCCTTGTTGATCGGCTTCCAAGTCTTGCCGCCGTCGTCGCTGCGGAAGGCGCCCGCCGCGGAGATGATGGTATGCAGGCACATGCCTCCGGCGCCCGGCTGCCACTTCGGGCCCGTGCCGTGACCGCGCAGGCCGGGGAGTTCCTTCCAGTTCTTTCCGCCATCGGTCGAGCGGAAGAGGGCTGCGTCTTCAACTCCGGCATAGACGGTGTCGGGATCTGTGAGCGACGGCTCGAGATGCCAGACTCGTTTGAATTCCCAAGGATGCTGCGTGCCGTCGTAGAACTGATGAGTAGTGAGCGGAGCGGCGGCGGTGTCGTAGACGAACTTGTTGCTCTCGCCTTTCGGCGCTCCGCCCGGACCTGTCGTTTCTCCGGGAGGTGTGCCGGGCTGATGCCAAGTCTTGCCGCCGTCGTCAGAGCGCTGGATAACTTGGCCGAACCACCCGCTGGTCTGCGACGCGTAGATGCGGTTGGGATCGGCTGGCGATCCCTTGAGGTGATAAAGCTCCCATCCGGCGAAATGTGGACCGCTGACTTCCCACTTATCGCGTTTGCCATCGGCAGTGAGGATGAATGCTCCCTTGCGCGTCCCCACGAGAACTCGAACTTTGCTCATGCCAACTCCTTGATTCAAATATTCTTTCCTGGAAAACACCAGTCTGAAGGATAGAACCGAATTTTAACTGAGATGGTTACAGAGTCAAATCGAGGAGAAACCAGTCACGGGATAGCGAAATCACTGTCCTTTGGGAGCGTGACTCGCACGCCTGTAAACCCGCACGTAATCCACCAGCATCGCTTGAGGGAATAAGGTGGTCGCGTCCGGATTGCCGGGCCAGCCTCCACCGACGGCGACATTTAGCAACAGGAAAAATGGATGGTTGTAGGCCCACTTCGTGCCGTTGGGAAGCTCGGCGGGAGTGCGAGTGCCGTAGAGGTGATCGTCGACGTAGAAACGGATCGCTTTGGATTCCCACTCGACCGCGTAGACATGAAAGTCGTCGGCGAAATGCTGATCGGGCGGCAGGCTGTAGGGCGCGCTGATGCCTTTGTCACCGGAATATCCCGGGCCATGAATTGTGCCGTGTACCGTTGCTGGCTCCTTGCCGATGTTCTCCATGATGTCGATCTCGCCGCACTTGGGCCAGCCGACTTTGCCGATGTCATCGCCGAGCATCCAGAAAGCAGGCCAGATCCCCTGTCCCTGGGGGATCTTGATGCGGGCTTCAAAGCGTCCATACTTTTGGGAGAATTTGCCAAGAGTTTTCAGGCGCGCGGAAGTGTAGTCTCGCGTCACTCCGTCTGCGCCGGTGTATTTCTCCTGCAACACCTTGATCACCAGATTGCCGCCCTGCTGGAAGGCGTTTTCGGGGCGAGTGGTGTAGTACTCCAACTCTTGATTGCCCCAACCATTGCCTCCTGATTCGGAGACCCACTTGGTGGTGTCGACCGGGGAATTGTCGGGACTGTTGAATTCATCGCTCCAGACCAGTTTCCATCCAGCGTGATCTGCAGGTTCCGGCTTCGATTGGGCTACGGAAAAGACAGTGAGGAGAACGAAGATTCCCAGAATAGAAAACTGCCGTGAAGTAATCATGAATGCTCTCATGTGAAATTGACGATGGTTCGCACTATACTCACTGGTTCTATTTGTTGCCAGGAGAACTCGAATGTCGAGCAAGCGGACCAGACGGGAATTTCTGAAGGTGAGCGTGGGTGGAGTGGTTGCGGCCAAGACGGCCAAGTTGGCGCGTGCCTTGCCGGTATCGGTGTTGCCGCCTCCGGGTGACATTTCGATCCACGTGACCTCAGGAGCGCTCCGCTACCACGCCGAGCAGACGGTCGCATGGAAAAGCGGGAAGGCGGGCGAGAACGTCATCGAACTCGACCCGGGGAAAAAATATCAGGAGATCCTTGGGTTCGGGGCGGCTTTCACCGATGCGGCTTGCTACACGTTTAACCGGCTGGAGCCATCGGCTCGGGAAGCGCTTTTCCACGAACTCTTTCATCCCGCAGAGATGGGACTCAACGTCTGCCGTACCTGCATTGGCGCGAGCGACTATTCCACTGAGGTGTTCAGCTATGACGAAGGCGAGCCCGATCCCGAGATGAAGCGGTTTTCGATTGCGCATGATCAGCCTTATGTTCTGCCGATGATGCGCGAGGCTCGCAAACAGAATCCGGATTTGTTCCTGTTCTCATCGCCGTGGAGTCCGCCGGGATGGATGAAAGCCGGCGGGTCGATGCTGGGCGGATCGATGCGGCAACACAACTTTGCTCCTTATGCGAAGTACTTCGTGAAGTTCCTGCAGGCGTACGCGGCGGAGGGCGTGCCGGTGCAGGCGGTTACCGTGCAAAACGAAGTTGATACCGATCAGGACGGCAGAATGCCGGCGTGCTTGTGGGGGCAGGAGTACGAGATGGGCTTCGTGAAGAATCACCTGGGACCGGCGCTGCAGCAAGGCGGCCTCTCGACGAAGATCTGGATCCTCGACCACAATTACAACCTTTGGGGACGGGCCGTGGCCGAGCTCGATGATCCCGCTGTGCACAAGTTTTGCAACGCGGTTGCCTTTCACGGTTATGTCGGGTCGGCGGAGCAGATGAGCAAGTTCCACGATGCGTATCCCGATGCGCAGATCTATTGGACTGAAGGTGGCCCGGACTATACTGCTCCGGACTATGCCACGGACTGGGCCAATTGGGCTCAGACATTCACACAAGTCCTTCGCAACTGGGGGCAGTCCATTACGGGGTGGAATCTTGCCCTGGACGAGAAGGGCAGGCCGAATATTGGACCGTTCCCTTGCGGCGGTATGGTGACCATCCACTCGGAGACGAAGGAGGTGACGCGCAGCGGACAGCATTGGGCGTTCGCGCACTTTTCGCGAAATGTTCGACGCGGGGCAAGGCGGTTTGAGTCTGCGGGCAAAGTGCAGGGAGTGGATCATGTTGCTTTCGAGAATCCCGATGGGAGCAAGGTGCTGGTGCTAACAAACGCTGGTGCGGCGAAGAGTGTGCAACTCAAAGTGGCGGGCAAGGTGGCGGAGGTTGCGTTGCAGGCGGGTTCTGTCAGTAGTCTTTCTTTTTGAAGCTGAAGCGCTATCTCGCAGATTCGCTGCCGCCGACTCGTGGCGTCCGTGGAAGAATTACATCCCGGGTGTTGACTCAGAAGCTTTAATCCACTGAAAGCAAGAGGTTTGGGTTTGGCAACCTCTTTGCAACCTTTTCACGATTACCGTCCTCATAGAGTTGCCGGTTTGTCCGGTAGGACGCGGAAGTTTGCATTCTTTCGAGTCTGCAGACCATATGCGTCGCCACTCGTCTGTGCGCCACGTCTTTCTGGCGCGGCCTTGGGAAATACGCAGGAGAGTGTTTAGAAACCGAACCGTTTGATGGTGCGAACCTCGTGCGATAGGAATAAGATTTCCACACGGGGCGGTATCACTCTTGCAGTCTTTTGTGCCAGGACCCCTAGATGAGACTCCTCAGCGCCAGACTCATCATCTCGCTTATCGTCGGCATCACCGTCGTGTCCCTATGCACTTCGTACTACCAGGTCCTGATGCAAAACAGGAGCATGCGTAAAGATCTGGAACGGCGCGCCGAAGTGCTGGGGGAGAGTCTGGCAAGAAACGTGGAGCGCGACCTGGAGCGAGATGCGCAGACTAGGTTGCAGCGAACGGTCCAGCAATTCGCGAACCGTGAGCATCTGGCCGGACTGGCTGTCTATGATCCTCAGGGCCATCCGATCGCCGTTACTACCAATCTTGAGCCGCTGATGGAGAGTGCTCCGCCGATCGTGCTGGGGGCGCTGAAGCAGAATCACGCCACAGGGGCGTTTCTGCGGATGGGGATTGCTTCCATCCACATTTATGCATTGCCGTTGCACAACGGCGACGATCTGGTGGGAAGCCTGGCGATTGTTCACGACTCGGGATATATCCGGGCAGAGAGCATGCGGATCTGGCGCGAGACGTTCCTGAGCGCCCTGATTCACGTCGTGCTGATCGTTCTAATCACACTGTTAATCGTGCGCTGGAGCATCGCCGGGCCGATCGCGCGGACTGCCAGTTGGATCAAGGCGCTGCGGACAGGGCGCGCAGTTTCAGCGCGCATCAAGCCGGTGGATATGGAGTTGTTCCGTCCGTTGGCGCGGGAAGTCGCGACGATGGCCGAAAGCTTGAACACGGCCCGCACGGCCGCGGAACGCGAGGCTCGATTAAGGGACAGCGGGGAGTCGATCTGGACCGCGGAGAGGCTTGCGGTGCACGTCCGGTCGCGCCTGGCGGACGGCCGGTTGTTTGTAGTGTCGAATCGCGAACCTTATACCCATGTGCAGAAGGGTAAATCGATTGAGGTCAACGTTCCTGCAAGTGGTCTCGTAACGGCGCTGGAGCCGGTGCTCTGTGCTTGTGACGGAACCTGGGTCGCGCATGGGTCGGGAGACGCCGATACGGAAACGGTGGACGCAAACGATCGATTGCTGGTTCCACCGGACGATCCGCACTACACCCTTCGCCGAGTGTGGCTGTCGAAGGAAGAAGAGGAAGGCTACTATTACGGGTTTGCCAACGAGGGACTTTGGCCTCTCTGCCACATTGCGCACACGCGTCCGCTGTTTCGCGCCAGCGACTGGAATCACTATCAGGAAGTGAACGCGAAATTCGCCAAGGCTCTGCTGGAAGAGATGGAAGGCGTCCGGAACCCGGTGGTGCTGGTGCAGGATTATCACTTCGCATTGCTGCCGCGAATGATCAAGGAGCGGAGGCCCGACGCACGGCTGGCGATCTTCTGGCACATTCCGTGGCCCAATCCGGAGGCGTTCGGGATATGTCCGTGGCAGAAAGAGCTGATTGACGGGTTATTGGGTGCCGACCTGATTGGGTTCCATATTCAGGCGCACTGCTCTAACTTTCTGCAAACCGTCGACCGCATTGTGGAGTCACGGATCGACTGGGATCATTCGACGGTGCAGCGCCTCGACCACGGAACCACCGTGCATCCGTTTGCCATCAGCGTGAATTCGGCTGATCTTCAAACAAAGCTATTGCGAGAGTCGGCCTATGAGGAGAGGGCGTCGCTGCTGAAGAGCCTTGGGGTTCGAGCGGCATTGATGGGAGTGGGCGTGGATCGTCTGGACTACACCAAGGGGATTCTGGAGAGGTTCCTGGCGATCGAGCGATTCCTGGAGAAATATCAGCGGTACCAAGGCGTATTCACGTTCGTTCAGATCGGAGCGCCGAGCCGGACTCACATCAAGCGATATCACGATTTGCAAGCGGAAATAGAGGCTGAAGCAGAGCGAATCAACTGGCGATTCCGCTCGGACCAGTGGAAACCGATCGTACTGCTGGAACGGCAGCACAGCCATAAAGAGATCGAGCCTTACTACCGGGCGGCCGATCTGTGCCTGGTGACTTCGCTGCATGATGGGATGAATCTCGTGGCGAAGGAATTTGTGGCCACGCGCCAGGATGAGCGGGGTGTCCTGATCCTGAGTTGCTTTACGGGAGCGGCGCGGGAGTTACGCGACGCGCTGCAGGTGAATCCTTACGACATCGACCAGACGGCGGAGGCGATCCGGACGGCTCTGGAGATGAACGCGGAAGAAAAGCAGCAGCGGATGCAGAGAATGCGGAAGACCATTCGGGAGCAAAACGTGTATCGCTGGGCTGCGAGTTTGATTGGAGAAGTCTGCGACGTACGTCTGGAATCCGCGGGGGATAATCAGTTCCGCGCCAGCGCGGTTGGATAAAACACCTGAACACGTCAAATAGGCAACCCGGCTGAGCCAGAGTGCTACCTACTAGAACATGGCGACAGCTGAGAATCTCGCGGAGAAGTCGGCTCTGCGCAAACCGCAAAAGCCTTTCTACTTCAATAACTCGGAACACCTGCTGCGGATTGGCAGGCAGAGGGCGAGTGATCTTTCGGCACTGCTTCAGGCGTTGCAGACGGTTCCCGACGATTGTATCTTTCAGCACACCTTCCGCACACTGCAGGAACATCACTTTATCCGGCAAGGATTTTCAAACGACTTCGCTCATTGGAGTCTGTTTGCGTGCAACGAACCGGCGCTGGCCGAGCAATTCGCAAGTGTGGATGTTCGAGAGTTTACTGCGATCGAAGGGCTGCGACGGAGAATGGTGGAGATTCTGGACGAGTTCCTGCAATCGCACAATATGAGCGGCTCGCGTCCGGCACACGAGCCGTTTTATTTCTGTGCCGCAGATATCGTCGTCCTGCCGACGGCCTTTTGTGCGGATACGCTTAAGGCGTTTCTCGACGGTCTTAACCAGGTGAGCGTTCATTCCATCCATCACCATTTCATTGAAGCGCGATTACGCTTGCATCGCATGTCGAACGACTTCTCACAATGGCTGGAATCGGAAATCGGGCTAAGAGAAGCGGCTGACGCTATCGAGCGCATCGATATCTACGCCAACACCATGGAGGGGGTGCGGCGGCAGATCGCGCGCATCGTCTCCCAATCCATACATTAGGAATAAGACCGAGAAGAAGCATGAGTTCTGACGATCCGCGCGCCATTTCTGCCAATCCCACCGTCAATACGCAAGCACGCACCGAAGTCCCCAGGCGTGACGTAGAACGCCGGTCGCCTCATTCTGCGCGGCGGGCGAGCGACCGCGGGAACAACCGGCCCCTGCCGGCGAGCGTGCTGACGCCGCCAACTCCCCCTCCGCCGCCTCACTTGGATGATTACGGAGCGATCGTGGGGCAGAGCCAGCTCGATACCCTGCGGTATCTGGCGAAGGAGTTCAAGGGGAAGACGATCAAGATGGTGAACTCCACCGCCGTGGGCGGAGGGGTCGCTGAAATGTTAAACCGGCTGGTGCCGCTCCTGTCGGAACTGGAAGTTCTCACACATTGGGATGTGATCACGGGCGGGAACGATTTTTTTGAGGTTACCAAGGCATTTCACAATGCGCTGCACGGAGCGCCGTATCAACTCACGCAGGCTGCCAAAGACATTTTTCTGATGTACAACGAGCAGAACCGGCGGCGCATGCAGTTTGGCGAAGATCTGGTAGTGATTCACGATCCACAGCCCGCGGCGCTGGTTCTGTCACGGCCTCACACGCCAGCTCATTGGGTGTGGCGATGCCATATCGACTTGTCGAATCCGAATCCGGGAGTGTGGGAGTTCCTCCGGCCATTCGTTGCACAGTACGACACTGCGATTTTTTCTTCGCAGTCGTTTACGCAGCAGCTACCGATTCCGCAGTATCTGTTTTATCCGTGTATTGATCCCCTTTCGGAGAAGAACAAGGAACTGGCCGACTCGCAGGTGCAGCAGATCTGTGACGAGTTTGGCATCGACCGGTCGCGGCCCATCGTGACGCAAGTGTCGCGGTTCGACCGTTTGAAAGACCCGGTTGGAGTGGTACAGGCGTACAAGCTCGCGAAGAAGTATATCGATTGCCAGCTGGTGCTGGCTGGAGGCGGGGCGAGCGACGATCCCGAGGGTGCGACCGTGCTACAGGAAGTGAAAGAGGCTGCGGGGAACGATCCTGACATCATCATTCTGGATCTTCCGCCGTGGTGCGCAGTGCAGATCAACGCGATTCAGAGAGCTTCGACGATCATCGTGCAAAAGTCGCTGAAAGAGGGATTCGGGCTCACGGTTACCGAGGCGTTATGGAAAGCCAAGCCGACGATCGCGAGTGCGGTTGGCGGTATTCCGAATCAGATTCTTCACAAGCTGACGGGCGTGCTGGTGCACTCGATTGAGGGATGTGCTTTTCAGATCCGATATCTGCTGACGCATCCGGAGTTTGCCCGCAGCATTGGGTCAAGCGGGCGCGAGCACGTGAAGGAAAACTTCCTGATGACCAACGACGTGAAGCGCTGGCTGCTGCTGTTTCGAATTCTGGAGCAGGCAAAAGGGCAACTCAGCCAGGCTGCCTGAGTTACGCGCTTTCCGCAGCTGAGAATCCGCGGTCCATACTGGGCAGATCGACATATGCAGGAGGTATCACCGGGATATGCATTTTTCGGCTGCTGTCCTGACTGTCGGGGTTCTCGATCTGACGAATGATGGTTTCGGCGACGGTGTTACCAAGGTCGGGAAGCCAGACTTCCATTTCATATGAGACTGAGGTGGCCGACCTCTTGTAACAGAGGTCTACGGAAGTGACCGGCATGTTCATCTGGGCTGGAAGATTGGCGTCAATCGCGATAACGCCCTCAATTCCTCTCTGCTGCAATTGCGCGCAGAGATGGTTGGGACCGTCGCCATCGGAGGTGGCGAGGACAAGCAAGTAACCGCTTTGATGCAAGCGGCGCTGTGCAGCCGCAACCACGCGCGCGACGCCGGAGCCGTCGAGCCCAGGCGCGATGACCGCCACCATGTGCGTACGTTTTGTGCGCAACGAACGCGCCACAATGTTGGGACGATAGTTCAGCTCCGCGGCAGCGCGATAGACGCGGTCTTTAGTTTTTTGCGGGATAGCGCGCGCCGCTTTTGTATTGTTCAAAACGGCTGAAACGGAACATGGGGCAAGGCCCACTCGCGCGGCGACAGTCTTCAGATTCACAGCTTTCTTTTCAGGCAGCATTGCGCCTCCCCTAAAAAAGGTGCGCTGCATCCGCTGAAAAAGCAGATTCCTCACTGCAAAGAACGCGGTTCGGAATGACAAGTGTTTAACGGGTGCAGCGATTTTTGTTGGAACATCCCGGATCGATGTACGACTGGAGTTCCCTCGCGGGAGAACCAAACGGGGGTCTTACATGCTTTCTGCCACACTGCAGAACCAGCACAAACACTGTGCGTCAGAGGAGACTTATTAGTCCAACTCAAAAATTCCATGATAACGATTCATGATCAGCGTCGCAGTTGCGCGACACTTTTCGGGATGAGGTATCCTCATCGATGTGGCGTTTCGCTTTCCATCCCCCGGCGATCAGAAATTGATTCAGATTGTCGATGCCGCACTCTCGGATGCGGCGCGCAAGAGCAAAGGTGGGCTTGTCTGCCGGAAGGGATGTACGGCGTGCTGCATTGGCGTATTTGCCATCAATCAGCTCGATGCACTTCGGTTGCGGCGGGGTCTGGCGGAACTTGCAGTGCGGGACCCCGAGCGGGCAGCGGCTGTCCGGCATCGTGCTCGTGATTCAGTCGCGCGGCTATCTCGCGATTTCCCGGGCGATCCCGCCACCGGTCTACTCGGGAAGACAAAAGATCAGCGCCGACGCTTCGAAGATTTTGCCAATGAGGAACCCTGTCCCGCGCTTGATCCGCACGACGGCACCTGCGATCTGTATGACTCGCGTCCCATGACCTGCCGTACATTTGGGCCTCCGGTACGCATAGAAGGCGGCGGTCTGGGAGTTTGCGAACTTTGCTATCACGGCTTTTCTGAGAAAGAGATTGCTGCGTGTGAAATGATCCCCGATCCAGAAGACATGGAGTCGCGATTGCTTAAGGAAGTTGAAAAGGGCACGGGATTCCGCGGGGACACGATTATCGCTTTTCCTCTGGCCGCCTGATGCGATACCGCTTCTGTAGTTCCACCGTGCTTCTTCTTGTGGCGCTGATCTCCTTCCTGCTCAGCACGCCGTTGTTTGCCCAAGCTGACCCTACCATCGAGACCGTGGCCTGGCTGCGTTACCTGCCGCTGGATTCGAAGGCGGCAATGAATTACGAAAAATTGCCTAGGGCGTCCGTTTTGTTCGGCAAATCTCCTGTTCTCGACAGCGCGCGGCAGGAACTGGCTATTGGTGTGGAGAAGATGCTGGGACGCACTCTCAAATCGAGCGGCGGCATCAAGGGCAGCGTAATCGTTTTAGGCACGGCTCGCGATCTTCACGATGTTGCGCCATCGTTGCGGCTGGCGAGCTCGCTGGAAGCCGATGGATATTGGCTCACGACCACCGAGCTCGGGCACGCTGAATGTCTTGTGATTACGGCGGCGAACGATCGCGGTGTGCTGTATGGAGTATTCGCGCTGCTGAGCAAGATCGCCCGCGGAGAGAGCATCATCGGCATCAACGAAGTCCAGAACCCATATGCTCCAATCCGGTGGGTCAATCAATGGGACAACCTCGACGGTCGCATCGAGAGAGGCTACGGCGGGCCGTCGATCTTGTTCGCGGATGGGAAGGTGCGCGCCGATCTGACGCGCGCCGGAGAGTACGCGCGGCTGCTGGCTTCGATTGGAATTAACGGATGCACGATCAACAACGTGAATGCCGCGCCTGGTGTGCTCGAAGATGACTTCATCGCGCAAGCCAAGCGAGTTGCGGATGTGTTCCGGCCATGGGGTGTACAGATGTCGATGTCGGTCGATCTGAGCAGCCCGAAGCTGATTGGGGGACTGGATACGTTCGATCCGGTTGATCCGCGTGTGGCGGAGTGGTGGCGCAAGAAGGTCGATGGAATCTACCGGCAGATTCCCGACTTTGGCGGCTTTGTGGTGAAGGCCGATTCCGAAGGACGCTCCGGACCTTCGGCTTACGGGCGCACTCACGCTGATGCCGCGAATGTCATTGCACGCGCGCTCAAGCCGCACGGTGGCGTGGTCTTTTATCGGGCATTTGTCTACAACCATCATCTCGACTGGCGTGATCCGAAGAACGATCGCGCGAAGGCCGCGTACGATAATTTTTATCCGCTCGATGGAAAGTTCGACGACAACGCCGTCGTTCAGATCAAGAATGGGCCAATCGATTTCCAGGTGCGAGAGCCGGTATCACCGCTATTTGGCGGATTGCGCCGCACCAACGAGGCCATCGAACTGCAGATCACCCAGGAATACACGGGACAGCAGAAACATCTCTGTTTTCTGGTCCCAATGTGGAAGGAAGTTCTGGATTTCGACATGCGCGTCGACGGGGGATCGACGCCGGTGAAAGACCTGGTCAGCGGGCGCGTCTTTCATCGTAGGGTCGGCGGCTTTGTGGGTGTGGCGAACGTTGGACTCGATGCAAACTGGATGGGCAGCCCGCTGGCCCTGGCGAACCTTTATGGGTTTGGACGGCTGGCATGGAATCCAGGTCTCAGCAGCAAGACGATCATTGACGAATGGACCCGGCTGACATTCGGCAGCGATCCGCTGGTGGTGAGGACGATTGCGAATCTGCAGCTCAGTTCGTGGCAGGTGTACGAAAGCTATACCGGGCCGCTCGGCGCCGGGACGCTGACCAATATTGTTGGCAATCACTACGATCCAGGCCCCGCGTCATCGGAGGGAAACGGCTGGGGACAGTGGCATCGGGCGGATCATCAGGGAATTGGCATGGATCGTACGATGGCCACCGGAACCGGGTACATCGGCCAGTATCCAACTGAAGTGCAGAAGATTTACGAATCGCTCGTGGCGTGTCCGGATAACCTGCTGCTCTTCTTTCATCATGTGCCGTATACGTACGCTCTGCATTCCGGAAAGACGGTTATTCAACACGTGTATGACTCGCACTACGAGGGAGCCGAACGAGCGCATGATTTTGTGGCCGAGTGGAAAACTCTTGAGGGCAGGGTCGATCCCGAACGGTACCGGGATATCCTGGCTCGCTTCGAGTTTCAGGCTGGAGAGGCCGTCAAATGGCGCGATGCCATCTGAACTTATGTAGCAAACTGGGGTTCTTGACCCCGTCGGCTTGCGCATTTTGCGGAGTTCCGTTAACGTTTACGGTTCCGGAGGTAGGGTGCTGAACTGCCTTCTGAAATTTTGCTGGCTGTAAATGGCCGGCCACGACGCAGGCCTCGAAGATGGGAAAGCCTCCCGCCACTCTCGGCGACATAGCGAAGTCGCTGGGCACGTCCATCGGTACCGTTCACCGCGCGCTCCACGACCATCCCGGAGTAAGTCCTGCGACCAAAGCCAGAGTCTTGCAGATGGCAAGGAACTTGGGCTACCGCCCGAATCTGGCGGCTCGATACCTGTCGTCGAAAAAGACGCTGCGAATTTCGGTGAACACACTGCAAGGCACGACCTCGTTTTGGGATGAAGTGCGCACCGGGATTCGAGAAGAGGCAGCGAGCATCCTTCTTGAAAATGTCGAATTGGAATTTCGAACGTGTCCCAGCCTGGGAGAGGGCGAGGAGGAAGCTTTAGAAGCAGCCATCGCCGCGAAGGTTGACGGGATTATTACGTTTCCGAGCCGTCCGGAAACTCTGCGGCCATGGATTCGCCGAGCCTCGAGGTCGCATATTCCGGTGGTGTGCGTGGCGACGGATGCGCCCAACAGCGGCAGATTGGGAATCGTCGCGATCGATACTCTGGCTAGCGGTGCCATTGCCGCGGATCTCATGGGAAGGTTCCTCGGAGGGCGGGCCGGGTCCGTCGGGATCACGGTGTTCGATATGGGGATTACCGAGCACGCGGAGAAATATGGCGCTTTCGAATCCACGCTGAAGGAAGCGTATCGAAAAAGCCGCAAGCTGTTTGAGGAGCGGACTGACCTCGCCGGAATGTATGTGACCACCGAGGCGTCGATACCCGTGCTGAGCGCGGCTTGCGACGCGAAGGTGCTCGATCGGCTGACGATCATCACCACGGATTTGTTCTCCGATCTCGTGCCCTACATACGTTCGGGCGCAGTGGCAGCCACGATTTACCAACGCCCGCGAGCGCAGGGGCAGATGGCTCTCCGGCTGCTGCATGAGTTCCTGTCGGAGGGCGGACGGCGGTCGAATCAAGTTTCGCTGGCTCCCCACCTGGTGATGCGGGGGAATCTGGATTTCTTCCTGAGCCGGCAATCGCAGGAATCCGCAAGCAAGAACGGGCAAAACGGACAGGAAGCGCGCAGGTTGGTGCAGGATCTCGCTTAGCCAAGCCAGTTGAATCAAGCCAACGAAAGGTCAGACGGAATCATGGCTTATTTAGGCATCGATGTGGGCACCGGGGGAACGCGGGCGCTGGTGATTGATGCGCAGGGAAACGTTGTGGCTTCGGCATCGGCGGAGCATCAGCATTTTGCCAGCCCGAAGCCTGGTTGGGCTGAGCAGGATCCGCGGGATTGGTGGCAGGCGTGTGGAACGGCGGTGCGGAAGGCGCTCGAAACCTCCGGGATTCGTGCGGAAGATATTGCGTGCGTGGGATTCTCCGGGCAGATGCATGGGGCAGTGCTGCTCGATGCTTCGGATGAAGTGGTGCGGCCGGCGCTGATCTGGTGCGATCAGCGGAGCGAGGCCCAGTCCCTTGAACTGGAGAAGCTTTTTGGGCGCGATGCGCTGATTCGGCTTACCTGCAATCCTCCGCTGACAAACTTCACGTTGACCAAGTTTCTTTGGGTGCGCGAGAACGAGCCCCAAGCGTGGGCACGCGTCGCGCATGTGATGCTGCCCAAGGACTATGTACGGTTTCGTCTTACCGGGGATCGCGCCATTGATATGGCGGACGCTTCCGGCACGCTGCTGCTCGATGTTGCGAACCGGCGATGGTCGAAGGAAGTCTTGGCCAAGACCGGTATTAAGGAGAGTTTGTTGCCTGCGCTGTTCGAGTCACCGGAGGTGTGCGGCAAGGTTTCTGCTGCGGGCGCAGAAGCTACCGGGCTGCGCGCGGGGACGCCAGTGGTCGCGGGGGCTGGGGATCAGGCTGCAGGCGCCGTGGGCATGGGCATCGCGCGTGTTGGTGCAGTGAGCGCCACGATTGGAACTTCAGGCGTGGTGTTTGCTTCGACCGATCGTCCGGCGATGGATCCTGCCGGACGGCTGCATACGTTCTGTCATGCGATTCCAGGACGGTGGCATGTGATGGGCGTGACCCAGGCGGCGGGATTGTCACTGCGCTGGTATCGCGACAACTTCGGCGCAGCGTCGCCGGGAATGCAGAAGAAGGACGGACGTGATCCATACGACGTATTTGCCGAGGAAGCCGCCGCTGCGCCCGCGGGATCGGAGGGGGCGCTGTGGGCGCCATATCTGATGGGCGAACGGACGCCGCATCTTGACCCGAATGCGCGGGCGGCGTTGGTCGGCCTCACCGCTTCGCACACGCGGGCGCATGTGATTCGCGCGATTCTGGAAGGCGTCGCCTTCAGTTTGAAAGATTCCTTCACGATCTTCGATGAGATGAAGATTCCTGTTACCTCGATTCGGTTGGGCGGCGGCGGTGCACGCTCGCCGTTGTGGCGGCAGATTCAGGCTGATGTTTACGGGCGCGAGGTGGAAATTGTCGCCGCGGAGGAAGGCGCCGCGTATGGGGCGGCGATTCTGGCCGGCACTGGAGCGGGGGCGTGGTCGTCGGTAGAGCAGGCCTGCGACGCGATCGTGCGGGTGGCGAAGCGGATTGCGCCCAATCAGAGGGATTCGGCGACGATGCAGACAGCTTACGGGAGTTTTCGGAAAATTTATCCGGCTCTGCGTCAGTTAATGTGACATCGTGCTCGCCAGGATTCGCGGCGTATACAGGTGAGTGTAACGGCGATTTTACGCCAGTTAGCCTCTGCTATTCACGGCGTGCGTTCCCGAAAGTGTGCAGTTTTGAACAGACAGCGATAGACGAGTCCAGCGAAAATTTCAGAACGTCGGAATCTTCTGGATGTAACGTTTTGCTTCACAAATTCATGACTCTTATAAAAGGCGACAATGAATAATCTTCGACAGCCCGCAGAACCCAAGCAGGAGGTTGTGGAATGCGCTATCGTTGAATTGTTGGAAATGGCCCAACGCCAAGGCATCACTCCCGCTGATTTTATTCAATTGCTGGACTCGGGAATGCATA
>QIAL01000522.1 GCA_003225535.1 Acidobacteriota bacterium
CAAGGGCCTTGCGTTGCGACTCCCAATCACCCTTCAACTTGTACGGCGCATATTGCATGTACACCGACATCACGTGCTGGCCCTCGGGAGCAAGCGTCGGATCGGTTAGGGACGGGATCGTAGCTTCGAGATACGGCTGACGCGAGAAATTCCCGTACTTCGATTCGTCGAACGCACGCTCCAGATAGTCGATCTCGTTGCCGATGTGAATGCGGCCGCGTAGCGCGGCAGATTCGCCGTTTTGCAAAGCAGTAAATCTCGGCAGCCCGGACAAAGCTAGGTTCACTTTCGCGACTGTTCCGTGCCCGCGATAATGCTGCAGCTTCTGCACGAAGTCGGGCGAAAGATGAAGAGGGTCGGTCAGCTTGAGCAGAGTGCGTTTCGGGTCGGCGTTGGAAACGACCGCCCTGGCTAGAATCTCTTCGCCGGTTGAGAGCAGAACACCCGTGGCCGCGCCGTCCTTGACGTGGATCTCGATCACATCGACTCCGGTGCGAATTTCGACGCCGGCAGCTTTCGCAGCGGAGGCCATAGCTTGCGTGACCGCCCCCATTCCTCCCACGGCGAACGACGCTGAGCCAGCGGGGTGAGAATCTCCAGCGGCGCGGATCAACAACACCAGCGCGCTTCCCGCGGACCAAGGGCCGAGAAAGGTTCCAAAAACGCCTCGGGCCGCAATGACTGCGCGCAGAAGTTCAGTCTCGAAATACTCCGAGGCCAAATCGGCGACGGCCATCGGTCCCCAGCGCAGGAGGCGGAACATGTCCTTCCTGCCGAGCTTGCGGATCGCGCGTCCGGTCTTAAGCATGCTCCACAAATCGCTGCGGCTGGGATCGTCGATATCGGGCGGCGTGGTGGCCAGCGCATCAGCGATGACCTTCGCGATCTTTCCCAACGACTGCGCGAACTCTGGATATTTCGCCGCATCCTTCTGGGAGAACGCCGAGATTTCCTGGGCCGACTTGCCCACGTCCTGATACAAAGAGAGCGCACGCCCATCGGGCGAAAGCGCCGTCACGCAAATATCGGGCGTGATCGTCTTCAGACCGTGCTTCTCGAGTTGCATGTCAGCTAAGACGTCAGGCCGGATGGGCCCCGCTGCGTGGGCTAACGTCGAACAGCGAAATCCCGGATGAAATTCGTCGGTGACCGCGGCTCCACCGACTTGCGAGTTTCGTTCAAGTACGAGTGGCTTGAATCCGGCTCGGGCCAGATAAAAGGCAGTGACCAGGCCGTTGTGGCCACCGCCGATGATTACGACATCTCGCTGGTTGCTTTCCGCCATGGCTAGGCCGCTCCCTTGATGTCTTTCAGAATTTCCAGCGCTGCCAGGCGGCCATTTGCTCCCATGATGCCGCCACCGGGGTGCGTAGCCGATCCGCACATGTAGAGGTTCTTGATGGGCGTGCGGTACTGTGCCCATCCAGGGACGGGACGCAGGAAGAACAATTGTTCGAGCGAAAGTTCACCCTGGAAGATGTTGCCTTCGCTCAGCCCCCACTCGCGCTCGAGATCGAGCGGCGTGACGACTTGCTTCTGAATGATGATGTCTTTCAGGTTCGGTGCGTATTGGGAGATCGTATCGACGACCGTATTGCCGAAGGCCTCCTTCTGATCGTCCCAGTTCAGCCCGGGCCGCAGCTTGTAGGGCGCGTACTGTACGAAACACGAGAGCACATGCTTGCCCGGAGGGGCGACGGACGGGTCGGTCAGTGAAGGAATGACCATGTCGATATACGGGCGGGAGGAGAAATTTCCGTACTTGGCTTCGTCGTAAGCCCGCTCCATATATTCGACGGCTGGTGAGATCGAAATAGCGCCGCGGAGATGCGCGCCCGGCCCAGGCATGCAAGTGAAATTCGGCAGGGCGTCGAGGGCCATATTTACCTTGCCGGAAGAGCCGCGGAACTTGTAGCGGTTCACTTCTTCAAGAAAATCGCCGGGAAGATGCTGCGCTTCGATGAACCTGGTGAATGTCAGCCGCGGATCGACGCTGGAGGAAATCACATCCGCATAAATCTCGTCTCCGTTGGAGAGGACTACTCCCTTGGCCTTGCCATCCTTAACGATGATCTGCGAGATGGCAGCTTTCGTGCGGATCTCCACTCCCGCTTCACGCGCCGCGTCGGCGATCGCATTCGAAATTGCCCCGGTGCCGCCGCGAGCGAATCCCCACGCGCGGAAGGCTCCGTCGATTTCACCCATGTAGTGATGGAGCAGTACGTACGCCGTGCCCGGCGAGCGAACTCCGAGAAATGTCCCGATAATTCCCGAGGCCGCCATCGTGGCTTTGAGCACGTCGGTTTCGAACCATTGATCCAGGAAATCAATGGCGGACATCGTCATGAGCTGGACCTGGTTGTACTTGTCATAGCTCGACATGCCCTGGAAGCGGCGTCCGATGAAGAGCAGTTTCATCAGTTCGCGCGGATTCAGCGTCGTAGGATCGGGCGGCACCATGCTCAAGATCGGCTTCACGAAGCGGCACATCGCCTGCATCGCTTTTCCAAACTCGTCGTAGGCCTCGGCGTCCACGCGCGAATGGCGGGCGATCTCTCGATGCGTCTTGCCGTGGTCATTCACGCGCCAGAGATAGTCGCCGCTCGGCATCGGCGTGAATGTGCCATCCAGCGGAAGAATTTCCAGGCCATGGCGGGGAAGATCGAGGTCGCGAATGATCTCTGGGCGCAGCAGCGAAACGACGTAAGAACAGACCGAGAACTTGAAGCCCGGCACAATTTCCTCGGTGCAGGCCGCGCCGCCCAGCACGTAGCGCCGCTCGAGGACGAGCACTTTCTTGCCTGCGCGAGCCAGGTAGGCGGAGTTGACCAAGCCGTTGTGGCCCCCGCCGATTACGATGACGTCGTATGTGTTGGAACCAGCCATTCGCTCTTAGCTCCTAGCTTGAATGCAGACGTGTCAGGAAACGCAATGATACTCGCGTTGACGAGAAGCGGGAGAGACGATCAGAGCCCGCTGGGAAGGACGGTCCAGCTTCGAAGGAGACTGCACGAGATTGGCAGGATGGCGCGCATGTTCTTGAGTCGAATCGGTATTCTATCGGGAAGAGCCGAATTTGTCTGCACATTTGCGTAGCTTCTGACTGGAAGTCATTACAGGAGCGGTTGCCGCACGACTGCGTGGGTGAATATAATCCAGCATTCTGAGAAGATCCCGAGGAAACCATCTTGCCCATCGGAACCGCATTTCATGACCGCACTCTTCCCCTTTGCCACAGCCTGAATTACCGCGAATGGTCGGGCTACTACACGGTCAGCGTTTACGAGGTGCACCACGAGCACGAGTACAACGCGATTCGGAACGCTTGCGCTCTGATCGACATTTCACCGCTGTACAAGTACCTCGTTACCGGCAAAGATGCGACGCGACTGGTGAACCGTGTGATCACTCGCGACATCAACAAGGTGAGAGTCGGGCAGGTTATCTATTGCTGCTGGTGCGACGAAGAGGGGAAGGTCATCGACGACGGCACAATTTCGCGACTGGAAGAGAACGTGTATCGCTGGACGGCCGCCGACCCCAGCCTGCGTTGGTTCCGGCAAAACGGACTGAACATGGACGTTCAGATCGAGGATATTTCGGAGAAGATTGCGGCGCTTGCCCTGCAAGGTCCGACCTCGGCGAAATTGTTAAAGACGGTGGCTGATGCCGATATCGCAAATCTGAAGTATTTCCGTGTGACGCGCGGGAAGATCGCTGGTGTTCCGGTGGACATCTCGCGTACGGGCTATACCGGCGATCTCGGATACGAGATTTGGGTTCCGTGGAAAGATGGTGTCAAGGTTTGGGATGCGCTCGCGGAGAAAGGCAAACAATTTGATCTGCATGCCGCCGGTATGCTGGCTCTCGACGTTGCGCGTGTCGAAGCGGGGTTGCTGTTGATCGAGGTGGACTATACCAGTTCCAAGAAGGCGCTGATCGCATCGCAAAGGTTTTCACCTTATGAACTGGGCTTTGCCAAGATGGTGCATCTCGACAAAGAGAACTTCATCGGCAAGCGGGCTTTGGAACATGATTCCAAGAAAGGTGTGCCACGGCAACTTACGGGATTGGTGATCGATTGGACGGACGTTGAGCAACTGTACGAGTGCTACGGACTGACCCCCGCCGCTCCCGCGCAGGCTTCGCGCGTGGCAGTTCCGGTCTACTCAGGAGACAAGCAGGTGGGTAAAGCGACGACGACCACATGGTCGCCAACGTTGAAAAAGATGATTGCGCTCGCTAGTCTTGAAACGGAGCACTCGAAGCCGGGCACACCGCTGCAAATGGAGATCACGATCGAAGCAATTCGGCTGAAGGCAAACGTGAAGGTGGCCACGCTTCCATTCTTCAATCCGCCAAGGAAGACGTCGACGCCGGTCTAGCGAGTTTGTGTAGGGGCGGACGCCTTCGTCCGCCCCGCGAGCGCAGCGAGCGTGCTCACGGTGGCGGTCCAGCCGCAACGCTGGCAGGTGTCGAGCGTAGCCATTGCGCGCTTCGCGCGCAACCCCGGACGAAGGCGTCCGGGGCTACACATTCTTGGGTTGATGCGGCACGCGCGCCGCTCGCCTTTTTCCCGCAACGTAAAGCCAAACTCCCACCAGTAGCAAGGCACCGCATCCTCCGAGAATCTTCAGCAACGCGAGCGCCTTATTTGGTTCGTCAGGCTGCGGGATCAGGGATAAAGCGATCGTTGCTGCCGTGGTGACGAATCCCAGCATGGCCACCAGCTTGGCCATGACTTTGCCGCCCGGCACTCGAATCACGTCCGTACCCGCAGGCTCGCGTTGCAACCTGATCATCGCCGCGAACAAGTAGAGGTATGGAATGAAATACGTAATCACGCCCATGCTGACCAGCACGTCGTAAGCGCCCTTCACGCTTGTTCCGGCTTGTCCCAGAAAGATAAACACAACTCCTAGTGCGAACTGAGTAAGCAGCGCGACCCACGGTGTTTTCCATCTTGGGTGCAGGGAGCCGAACGCCGGGGGAAGGAATCGATCCAAACCTGCGACGAAGGGCAGCCGGGCCACTGCGGCCAGATAGGCTCCGGCGGCGCCTATATTGCTGAGCGCGATCAAAAATGCCGCAAGGGGCAATATCCCGGGAAATCCCACTCGCGCCGCGGTTGCGGAGATGGCCTGTACCAATCCTTGCAGGCTGTTGACCTGTGTCGAAGGCAGCGCCAGCAGAATGCAAACCGTGCCGAGGATGTAGCAGATCGTAACAGTCACGCCCGCGGAGAGCAGGGCAAGAGGAATCGTGCGCCGCGCGTTCTTGATCTCCTCTCCCATGAATGATGCGGTTTCGCAGCCGCCGAAGGCGAAGGTCAGCACCGACCAGAAGATGATGTCGTTGAAGTGTGTGCTGGGCGTCATCGAATGTAACGTGAATGAAGTCGCCGAGCCGAAGCGGTGCCAGGCGATAAGACCCATCACAATTACGATCCCGACCGGAATCCACATAGCAAGGGCGCCGATGTTGTGGAGCCACTTGCCCACATCGAGCCCGACGATGTTCAGAAGTGTGGCCGCACTCAAAGTCAGCAAAGCAAAAACGATGTAGAACGTGGCATTGCCCGAAAGATGCTGCCAGTTCGCCTCGCGCATGAACAACACGTTGCTTGCGGCGAAATACAGCACGGCAGGGAAGTAGGGCAGGTTGCTGGTCCAATACGTCCAGGCCGACATGAATCCGGAGAAGTCGCCGAATGCGCGTTTGCTCCAAACGTAAAGGCCGCCTTCATTGGGGTAGCGAGATGAAAGCTCCAGCACCGAGAGCGCCAGGGGCGTATAGAAGCAGAACCAGGCGCCAATCCAGATGATGATCGAACTGGGACCAGCTGCGGCGGCGGTGGCAATCCAGCGCAAGCTGATGCCAGTGATCACATAGAAGAGCACCAGATCGCGGAACCCCATTACCGGGCGTGGACGGTTGGGGTTTTCGACGTCCGCGAGAGAGACACCGGGAGACAGGAATCCAATACCGTCGGTTAGTCGCTGTGGGTTGGGTTCGGCCAATCGATGTCCCGGAGTCAGGGTTGGTTGAACAAGAATTGAAGAGGAATAACACCTACGACGGCCGGCGGCAAGGTGAAAGTTACCGCGGGCAACCGTTCGAAAAAAGTGAGGCGACGCGCCTTCTCGGTGTATCGCTCGAACATCGACTTACTCAGCGCTGGCAGCCCTGTCGTTGCTGCGTTTCCAGTACAGGTAACCGGGGATCCCGATCAGCACGATGGCCGTTCCCCAG
>QIAL01000523.1 GCA_003225535.1 Acidobacteriota bacterium
TGCACGACTGGACTGTATCCGCGCCACACGACTACCTCAGTGAATTCGCCGATGCAATCCGCTTTGGTGAAGCGGTGGGTCTCCTGACCCGAGCGGACCACTCGCGCCTCCGACGGCGGACGGCACATATTGAACTGACGCGACTGAGAGAGCTTCGCGCTTTGTTGAAACGGACCTTTCAGATACAACTCTCCGGCCAAGCTCCTAGCAACGTGGACCTCCGGAAACTCAGCGCTAACCTTGCTGAAACCGCCCGCGCAACCCTTCTCATAGCGGCGCCTCGAACTCGCCGCTCCCTTCAGGTTCCGATAAGACGTGAGATCACTGTGGAAAGGGCCGGCGACGCACTCCTGCGTCTCAGAATCGCGGAATCGGCGGTCGCGCTGCTCGTGTCCGATGCGATGGTGAGGGTCAAATCATGCCCGACCTGCGGTTGGTTCTTTCTTGATCTCAGCAAGAACCGGTCGCGCCGCTGGTGCAGTATGGACGCATGTGGTTCGGTCGCGAAGGCGCGACGCTACTACCAGAAATTGAAAGCGCTCTCTGGTTCCTGACGCGGGTTGCCGCCCTTAACTTAAAAGTGAAGCTGATCTCTGTCGAAGGACGCTCATCCAAGCTCACGCAGAGAGTTGTTCTAAAAACTCTAACACGGCTACATTGAAGCCCTTCGGGTTGTCGAAATGAACGACGTGACCACCCGACAGAACACGAAGCCGCGTGTCAGTTCGGCGCTCCGCCATTTCTTCGACATGCTCTTGCGTCGTTACCCGGCTATCCTCTCCTCGTATCAGGAGCGCAGGGCAGGTCGAGGCAAGCCAGTCCGCCCAGTGATTGCCGTTCAGGTATGTCTGGGACTGCACCATGTCCTTAGGTTCAAAGGCGAGACGCCATCCGCCAGCGACTGAACGCACCGAATCCTTGAGATAGGGGAAAAAACGTGGTCCGACACGCTCTTCGAGATCTTTGTAGGTCTTGAAAACTCCGGACCAGGCGAGCGCGAAGCTCGTATCATCCCCCATCACAGCGCCGATGTCCTCGATAATCAGAGCACGAACGTACTCGGGATGACGCGCAGCGAATTGGTATGCATTCACTCCGCCAAGAGAGTTGCCCAGCAATACGGCTCTGGAGATCCCGAGATGCGCGAAGAGAACATCAAGATCTCCCAAATAGTCCTCGCGCATATACGTCGACGCATGATCCGAATAGCCGTGACCGCGCTGATCCAAGGCGATGACCCGCCACCCTGGCGCCAGTGCCGCTGCGAGCGAAGCAAATGTCTGGCCTTCCATCCAGTGTGAGTGCAGCGCGACGAGCGTCTCATCAACTCCACCAGTATCGAGGTACGACAAGTTCAGTCCATCGTGTTGGAAATTATGTCTCTGCATAGCGGTCGCCACGTGCCATCGCATTCAGACTGGAGGGACCGGGCACGGCAATCGTCGGCTGTTGTGACCCTACGCTCAGAAGTACCGAGCTAGAGAAACCTGCTCGGTGCGCTCGCCCCAGGTAGTCGGTCACGCCTTTCGCCTCGCACAACCCTTGTATACCAAGCCCAGCAACCAGGACAAATTCCAGTCTAGTGTGTCTCGTTTGATAAGCTACTCCGCAGATGGCAACCTTGCCTAAACGCTTCCTGCGAAACTACACAATCTACTTCTCTGTGTGGACGGTATTTGCCCTCTTCTTCTCCACTCAGACTATCGCGCAGAAATTTATCACTGGCGAGAAGACTCCGATTTCACACTACGTGGTGTCGTGGCTCGTCGGATGCTACATCTTTGCGCTGCTTACGCCCCTCGTGATCTGGCTCGGGAAACGGTTCCCCTTTCACAAAGATAGCTGGTTGCGCCGGGGACTTCTGCACCTGCTGTTCTCTTTGGTGTTTTCCGTGGCTCAGATTACGGTAGAAGCAGCCATTCTTCCCAGGCTGGGCGTCTTTCCCACGATCATGCGTACGTTTTCGGTGACGCTGGTTTTTCTCGCGATGCTCGGTTTTCACCAAAATATTGTTACGTATTGGACCATCCTTGCAATCCAGTACGGACTGGACTACTACAACCGGTATCAGGAGCGGGCGAAACAAGCATTGCGACTGGAACTCAACACGGCCGAACTGAAGACGCAGTTGATGAATGCGCAGCTCAGCGCGCTGAAAATGCAACTGCAGCCACACTTCCTGTTCAACACACTCAATGCCATCATGGTGCTGGTGCGCCAGCAAAAGGGACCGGAGGCGGAGGAGATGCTGTCTCTTCTCAGCGATCTCCTGCGTTGTGTGCTGGAAGATGTGGAAGCCCAAGAAGTAACTTTGCGGCGCGAACTGGAGTATTTGCAACTCTACCTCGCGATTGAGCAGATACGTTTTCAAGACCGCCTGCGCGTCGAGATTTTATCCGACCCCGCGATTCAGGATGCCGCCGTCCCACAGATGGGCCTACAACCAATTGTCGAAAATGCCATCCGGCACGGCATCGGGAGGAGTTCGACCGCAGGCAAGATTCGCATCAGCGCAAACCGCATCAATGACTCTCTCGAAATCAAAGTGCAGGACGACGGCCCTGGGCTCGATCCAGCAACTCTTTCCGAAGGCCGCGGCATTGGATTGTCGAACATCGTGACGCGCCTCACTCAGCTCTATGGCGAGTCGGCAAAGCTGGCGATCGAAAACGGCGTCTCCGGTGGGGCCGTGGTAACCATGATTCTCCCGTACCACTTGATTTCAGAACCGTCCGAACAAGAAGTGATGGAAATTCATGCCGTTCACAACGCTGATCGTCGATGACGAACCGCTGGCACGCGAAGGCTTGCGCATGCTGCTGGCAGCCGACCCTGAGGTTTCGACCATTCACGAGGCCAAGAACGGGCGGGAAGCGCTTGCGGCTATTCGCAACGAGAGTCCTGACTTGGTTTTTCTGGACGTACAAATGCCCGAAATGGACGGATTTACTGTTATTCAGACAATCGGCGCAGACCACATGCCGCCAGTCGTGTTTGTCACTGCTCACGACAAACACGCCATCCAGGCCTTCGAAATCAATGCCATCGACTACCTGCTGAAGCCCATTACCGAGGAACGGTTTATCCAAGCCCTGCAACGCGCTAAGACCCGCCGTCACGCAAAACCCGCGGCGGAAGCGAATCGACAGATCATCGGACTGCTGGAAAGCATCGTGTCGCCGCCGCGCCATTTGAAACGTGTGGCCGTGCGGTCCGCCGGCAAAACTCTTTTTGTTGATGTGGGCGATATCGACTGGATTGAAGCCGCTGAGAACT
>QIAL01000524.1 GCA_003225535.1 Acidobacteriota bacterium
GGCATTCGAAAACAGCGACGGCCTCGCAAATATCTCAAGATGCGCCGCGAAGTCGAAATGCGCGAGGGTAACAAGTTCATCGCCGTATACCCTGCTGACTCGTACTCCGTTTCTTACTCCATCAACTTCCCGCATCCTCTCATCGGAAAAGAAACCTTCCAGGTGGAACTGACCAATGGAAGCTATCTGAAACACATCGCGCCGGCGCGCACCTTCGGCTCGCGCGAAGACGAGCAGGCCATGCGCAACATGGGCCTGATCCGAGGCGCGTCGCGCGAGAATTGCATTGTGCTTACTCGCGACGGAATCGAAAACGGGCCTCTGCGGTTTTCAGACGAATTCGTCCGTCACAAAGTCCTTGACCTGGTTGGTGATCTGGCGCTCCTGGGGAAGCAGCTCCTGGGGAAGGTGGTCGCCGACCGCGCAGGTCATGCCATGCATACCGCGTTGGTTTCGCGCATCTTGCGCGACAAGAGCTTGTGGGATGAAGTTACAGTTCCGGAAGAAACCGAGGAGCACGAAGCTCCCCGACGCTCAGAAGCCGCCGCGGGATCCTCTCTTTAGTCCACCATTCGAACGCTTTCAGTGTCAGTCCGCCGGTTCGCAGGGAGCCTCGCTGGGGTCGTTTTGATCGTTGGGCCGCTGTTGCAGTAATTTTTTCAGCTCCGCCCGAGTCTGTTCGATCATTGCCGCCGCGAACTTCTTCGCTGAGTCCTGCCGTTCTTTCGACAGCTCCTTGACGCGCATATGCAGCAGAGGAATGTCCTGCTCAAACCATTGCAATGTCTTCTGTACCTTGGCGATGCGGAATTCATTTGTCAGCATCCGATTTGCCCCCAGTCAATCAGCTTTGCGGATGAAGGCCAGTGCGCACAAGTCCAAAGGAAGGTTCTCCCTGGAATGGGAGTGCTGAGAAACTGGAGTGGTTACTGCAAGGAGCCGGACTCGGCAATCCGGTCTTTGGATCCCGGAAACTCGGCTTCCATACGATCGTCAAGCCACTCTTCCAGTTGCGCTTGCGCAGTCTTGGGCATGCCGTGAAAGCGCAGCCCAGCAAGGCCTTTCATATCTGCCCACGCAACTTCGGCTTCGACGTCGATGTGGATGCTGCTTTCAGGCAACGAGAACTGCACCTGCGGAGTCGCGCCTTTCGGCAGAGCCTCGCGCAACAGCAGGGCGATGCCGCCTTCGCTGATGTTGGTGCTGTTCGCAGTCAGAGTCTTGCCCTCTAGAACCACTTTGACTTGCATCTTCACTGGCTGCCGGAAGTAGCGCCGACGCTCTTTCAGCATGAAGTTCAGCGCGGCGTGAAAGCAGCGGGAAGCATTCAAGGTGCTGATCGGTTTTTGCAAGACGAAATTCGCACCCATACCAAACGCTTCCTGCGTGGTCGTACGCTTCCCGTTCAGAATGGCGAACGCAACGGAGTTCTTGTTACTGGGAGTGTTCCGCAAGCCCTGCAACAGGGCCAGGCCGCCGGTGAGATCGTCGCAGTCGACGACGACGGCATCGAACTTGTCGGAAATCAGGATATCGGAGCCCGCCCGCGCATCGTGGCAGATCTCTACATCAATCGACAGTTTTTCAAGGGTGGGCCGGATCACCCGCACTAACTCGGGGTCCTGGCTCAGGAGGAGTGACTCCAACGTCATGCTTGTGATTTTAGGAGGTCATTAGAGATTCACGATAGTGACCAAGGTGATGGGTCCTCGGTGGACGGACTTTGCATCTTGCTCAAAACACTGACCGTGCAAAATCGGCGGATTGTGCCCTGCGTTCCTCCCGGAGTACAAATGATTTCCGGGCCCTTATGCCGCATCTTGCCTATCTGTCGCTGGGATCGAACATTGGTGATCGCGAGGCTCACCTGCGAGAGGCGGTCCGACGGCTCGAATCCGCAGGAATGGTGCGATCAGTTTCGTCGATCTATGAAACCGAGCCCGTCGAGTTCACCGAGCAACCCCAATTCCTGAACTGCGCGGTATCGCTAGAGAGCTCATCAACACCCGAGCAACTCATGGTGCAGTTACTTACGATTGAAAAAGCAATGGGCCGCCAAAGATTCCAAAAGAAAGGCCCGCGCACGATCGATCTCGACATTCTGTTATTCGGAGACGGAGTAGTAGATACTCCGGGACTGACGATCCCCCATCCGGCTATGCAATACCGGCTCTTCGTGCTGGAACCGCTCGCGGAGATCGCACCCGATGTCTTGCATCCCGTACTCAATAAGACAGTCAGAGAATTGCTGAAAGAAGCGCCACCCGGACAGCGAGTGCACAAGGCCCAAGAAATGTAGCCACGTATTACACGGATTTTCGCGGATCAAGAAAAAGGATTCAGATCCACGATAATCCGTGAAATCCGTGGCTAATGTTTTGGCAGAGACACCCCACGTTAAGGAAGGATGATTCGACTTCCGGCTTCCTGCGGCGTAACCACCGCCGATTCCTTCTCCGGGAACTGCGCAAACAGAAACTCTACGAAGGCCCGCGACTTAGGACGCCCTGATGTCCTACCGTGGGCCAATCGAATCAGAAACACTAACGCTTTCAGTATCTCGGAATCGCGCAAACTCGAGTACCCCATATGCTTCTGCTCGGCCTCGCGGTACTCCTTGACCATGTTCTCGACCTCCACGACGGCCCGCCGCTGCGAATCGCTGGTCAGTGGCTGTTCGTAGTGGAGACCGGAGTTCACGCGCCGTTCGTAGCTTTTGGCCAGCATGCTGAGGGACGCAATGAGATCCTGGTCGTGCGGGTTCCCGTCCGCCCGGGCCGATTTTGCCAGTGCATAAGTCAATCCCATGAGCAGGTGTTCCTTCTCGTACATAAACTGGTCCGAGACTTCGATCTGCAGAAACAATCCCGCAGGATCGATCTGCTCTGCCGCGCGCGGCCTCTCGTGCTCGCGCGCCTGCTGCAGATACGGACAGTCGCTCGGGCAATCGAGCGTCACCTCGCGCTGCTCACCACAGCACTGCGGGCAGATGCGTCCGTGCACCGCCGGACAGAACCGCTTCTCTTTACGGATTTCACAGATAACGCAGCTCAATCAAGGCTCCTCAAATCATTATTGCATCCCGGCGCGCATTCGCTACGGAGGCTGGGGACGCGGAGAACTGACTGTATTGTTTCTTCGTGATCCCAAGAGCGTAAAACCCTGTAAAGACGGCCTTGCGCACGTTTACAAATCGTAAAACCCCCGTAAAATATGTGTTTTCCACAGCCTCATGGGTATAAGATAAGCCCCGCATCCGAATTAAAACGATTTTTAAGGAGGCAGTATGGCTTCAGGTCTGACCAAAACACAGTTGATTCGGCAACTCGCCGAGAAGACTGAACTTCCCAACAAAACCGCGGCGGCGTTCCTTGAGCACCTCGCCGACACAGCTATTAAGGAAACCAAGAAGAATGGCATTTTCGTCGTTCCCGGACTCGGCCGCCTGGTGAAGGCGCACCGCAAGGCCCGCACTGGCCGCAATCCGCAGACCGGCGAACCCATCCAGATCAAGGCGAAGACCGTCGTGAAGTTCCGCGTCGCGAAAGCTGCGAAGGACGCGATCGCCCCCAAGAAGTAGTTTTACCTCTTTTTCAGCGAAAGGCCGGCCCAAAAGCCGGCCTTTGATTTTTCCATGCGGGTATTTGCACGAACCATGTGGGGACAGCCGCCTTCGGCTGTCCAGTGATGCGAAGCGAGCCGCTAACCCCGGAATGTCCGCCCCATGCGAAACTACTCCCATGCTCAACTGGATCGTCATCGGAATCGGCGACATCACCATCCGCCGCGTAATCCCCGCCATTAAGTCTGAACCCAGAAGCCGCCTCTACGGCGTGGTCACTCGCGATCCCGCGAAAGCCGCGCAGTTCGCCGCAAAGTCCTGGACCTCGCTCGAGGAGGCTCTCGCAGATCCCGCGGTGCAGGCTGTGTACGTCGGAACGCCAGTATTCCTCCACGCTCCCCAGACGATTCAAGCCCTCCGTGCCGGAAAGCACGTCCTCTGCGAGAAGCCCATGGCGATGAACGAGACCGAAGCCCGCACCATGGTCAGCGCCGCCGAGAAGAGCAGCAAGCTCTTCGGCGTGGCTTATTACCGCCGCTTTTATCCCAAAGTCCGCCGCGCGAAACAACTGCTGGAAGCGGGCGCCATCGGCAAACCGGTGTTTGCCGAATTGACGAATCACATGTGGTTTGACGGAACTGGAGATCGCAACTGGCTTTTCGATCCTGCCAAGTCCGGGGGAGGTCCGCTCTTCGACATCGCCTCGCACCGCATCGACGTGCTGAATTTCCTCTTCGGCAAGCCCCTTCGTGTCACTGGCCAGCTCTCGAATGTTGTTCATCACTATGCGGTTGAAGACAACGCGACGGTCATGATCGAGTATGAAAGCGGCGTTCGCGGAATCGTGGACGTTCGCTGGCATTCGAAGATCAATCGTGACGAGTGCCGTTTCCGCGGTACCGAAGGCGAGATGGAAATGTCGCCATTAAACGGCCCGGATCTGATCTATCCCGGCGGCCGCGAGAGCCTTCCCCCGCACCCCAACCTGCACTTTCCTTTGATTGAGAACTTCGTCGACGCAGTCGAGGGCAAGGCCCCGCTGCTGGCGAGTGGCGCTGCAGCCTACCTGACAGACTGGATTAGCGAGCAAGCCCGCCGGTAGCAAATAGATCGTAGATTGTAGATTTCAGATTGAAAAGCTGGGCACGGGAGAGGTTGCAATCTGAAATCTGAAATCTTCAATCTGCAACCGCTACCTACAGCCCGAGCGCTTTGGCCCCGCCTTCTTGGTAAGATCAAAGATTATGACAACGCCTGCAGGCGCGCCTGAGCCGGGCGCAAACCCCGCTCCGGAGACGCGACCCTCTAACTTTCTTCACGACCGGATCGCCGAAGACCTCAAGACCAACAAGTACAACGGACGTGTGCAAACCCGCTTCCCTCCCGAGCCCAATGGTTACCTCCACATCGGCCACGCCAAAGCGATCTGCATCGACTTCGGCTTGGCGGATGAGTTTGGCGGCCACACGAACCTGCGTTTCGACGATACGAATCCAGAGAAAGAAGACGTTGAATACGTCGAGTCGATCAAGGAAGACATCCAGTGGCTCGGCTTTCACTGGGACGGGCTTTTCTACGCGTCGGATTATTTCGGCCAGCTCTATGAGTGGGCGGTCAAGCTGATCAAGGAAGGCAAGGCATACGTCGACGACCTCACGGCGGATGAGATCCGCAAGCATCGCGGCACACTGACGGAACCGGGCAAAGACAGTCCCTACCGAAACCGGTCCGTTGAAGAAAATCTGAACCTCTTCGAGCGCATGCGCGCCGGTGAATTCCCTGACGGCTCTCGCGTTTTGCGCGCCAAGATCGACATGGCGTCGCCGAACTTCAACATGCGCGATCCGGTAATGTACCGCATTCTTCACGCCGAGCATCACCGCACCGGCAACAAGTGGCCCATCTATCCGATGTACGACTACGCCCACGGACAGTCGGACTCGCTCGAGAAGGTCACGCACTCGATGTGCTCGCTTGAATTCGCCGACCATCAGCCGCTCTACCAGTG
>QIAL01000525.1 GCA_003225535.1 Acidobacteriota bacterium
TTCGCAGCAGATCGAATTCGACCGCCTCAGCCTGACCTACACGCTGATGAGCAAGCGCAAGCTGCGCCAGCTGGTCGAACAAGGCACGGTCCGCGGCTGGGACGATCCCCGCATGCCCACGCTCTCCGGCCTGCGCCGCCGCGGCTACACGCCGGAGGCGATCCGCAATTTCGTGACGGCAGCGGGCGTGTCGCGCACGAACGGAATTGTCGAGCTGGCAATGCTCGAACACTTTCTGCGTGAGGACCTGAACAAGCGCTCACCACGCGTGATGGCTGTTCTGCACCCATTGAAGGTCGTGATCGACAACTATCCCGAAGGCCAGGTCGAGGAGATGGACGCGACCAACAATCCGGAAGATG
>QIAL01000526.1 GCA_003225535.1 Acidobacteriota bacterium
CCCGATTAACGCGGTATCGGAATCAAGTGAAGTCGTGAGCTATTTCTTTGCGATGTCCTGGAGGTCCTGCATCTTAGAAATTAAACGAATAGAATTTAGAACGGCGATAGCTAGAAAGACGAGGCCCATCATGAAAATGAGAAAAAAACTATCGTCTGGCCTCGGGCGTTTATAGTAGACACCGGCCCGGCCAAGTTCGAGCCCGAAACCACATGCCCCAATAAGAGCCGAGAAAAGCCTTGTGCCCAGCCGCGGGTTTTTGATTGTGTAGGCGTCCATGATGCCCGAAGCATAACGCATGAAGCCCTGAAAGACACCTCTTGCAAGGTAGTCGCTTGGGGGGCAGGACCAGTGCTTGATTAACGCTAGTTCTCTATCGGAAGTGTTCCGGAAGATGAAGTTGGATTGCGGCGGAAGCCTGAGTCCGGAGCACTTTCGATAGAGCCGTTAGGAGGAAGCCGCTGGCGCGGTGTGTGGGCAACTATTTATGCATTTTCAATGGTGTTTCTTGGCCGGAGAAAGCACGGGAAGCACCCTCTGCAAAGAAATGAACCCGTCGAAAATTCTGCTTTAGGTTGGATGTTGGTCCGCCAGAGCAAATCATCGATGCACAAACGCGTCATTTTTTCGACGTGTAGACACACCTCCAGCAACTGAGTTGAAGGCCACACGATCAGGGTGAAGGCGAGTTGAAGGCTAGGAAGTGTCAAAGGCGCATTCCTGCCTCCCTTCGTTGTCGAGAAGCTGTGCGGCCGTGAGCCGTTCGAGCACAGACATCGGTCCGTGGCAACGTGGGCATAGCCAGAGTGCGGGCTCACGGAGAAGCGACGCAGACGCCTGTTCTGCCATGGGCGGGAGAAGATCGCGACAGAGCAAAAGCAGTTTGCTCCGTCTTCGATTGGCGAGCCAACCGAAGTAGCGAATGCGCGGGAATCCTTTTGGCAAGAGGTGCTGTAAAAAGCGGCGCAGAAATTCCTCGCAAGTCAGGGTCATGGTGCGTTGTTTGTTGTGATGCGCGTAGTCCTTCCATCGGAAGGTAACTTGGGAATCGTTGACTGCAAGAATGCGGTGGTTGGAGATAGCCACGCGATGCGTGTAGCGAGCCAGATAGTGCAAGACATGTTCTGGACCGCCAAACGGTGGCTTGGCGTAGACGACCCACTCTTCTTGAAACAGGGTGCGCAAGAACGCCGCGAAGATTTTTTCGTTGGCCAGCGGGAGGCATTCTCCGTGGAACACCAATTGGTTAGCTCGAAAAGCGCGTCGCAATCCGGCCACGAACTTGCCGCGGAAGACACGGCTGAGAACCCTTACCGGTAAAAAGAAGTGGGAGGGTGTGGAACGCCAGCGTTGGTGATCGGGCGCCAGTCCTCCGCCCGGGACCACACAGTGAATGTGTGGATGAGGCTGCAAGGTCTGTCCCCAGGTGTGCAGGATGCTGAGAAAGCCGATCTCGGCACCGATATGCTTTGGATCCACGGCTACTTCCAGCAGAGTGGCAGCAGCGGCGTCGAACAAGAGAGTGAAAAGGGTTTTCTTGTTCTGCCAGATCAGTGGAACGAGCAAGTGCGGCACACTGAAGACGAGATGGAAATAGTTCACCGGCAGCAGTTCTTGTTGGCGCTTCGCAAGCCACTTCTCGCGAGCGCCCGTCTGACACTTCGGGCAATGCCGGTTCCTACAGGAGTTGTAGGAGATACCGCTGAGATATCCGCAACCGGTGCACACATCGAGATGGCCGCCCAGTGCGGCAGTACGGCAACGGGCAATGGCGCGGAGCACCTTGACCTGCGGCCAGGTCAACGATGCGCCATAGTGTTCCCGAAACCTACTGCCAGCGATGCGGATGATGTCGGCCACCTCCCAGGGTGGCCGGGTCACAAATCTTTATCCTCCGACTGCGGCGGTTGGATCGTGAGTTGATCGAGCGGGTTGATCGCCGCATGCAGGTGACGGTGCGAGAGGTGCAAATAGACGGTGGTGTGTTCCAGGTGCGCGTGTCCCAGCAAAAGTTGAATGGTCCGCAGATCCGTCCCGGCCTCCATGTGGTGCGTAGCAAAACTGTGTCGTAGCGTGTGTGGGCCAATCCTTTTCTTGATGCCGGCCCGAGCAGCTGCCCCTTTGCAGACGTGCCAAACCGTCTTGTCGGAGATGGGCTGTTCTGGGCCACGATGGCCGGAGGTGCCGGGGAACAGATAATCCTTGGGTTTCTTCCAGCGCCAATATTCGCGTAAGGCTTCCAGCAGCTTGGAACTCAGCGGAACATCGCGGTCGCGTGATCCCTTGCCCTGGCGAATGTGAATCACCATGCGCTGACTATCGATGTCACTCACCTTTAACAGCGACGCTTCCGTTCGGCGAATGCCCGTACCGTAGAGAACCATGAGAATGGTGCGATGCATCGGCTTGGGCGTCGCTTCGATCAGGCGGGTTACTTCTTCGGGAGTCAGCACCACCGGCAGTCTTTGGGGTCTCTTCGGGTAGACCAGATCATCGAAGGAGAGATCGCGCCGCTTCAAAGTTTTCTTGTAGAGAAAACGCAAAGCCGACATGCGGATCTCGACGGTACCTGGGGCGTATTTCTTTTCGTTGAGCAGGTAGAGTTGGTATCGGCGTATCTCCTCGGCTCCGAGTATTTCTGGAGACTTGCCGAAGTACTCTGCAAACTGCTTTACGGCAAAGATGTAACTGCGGGTTGTAGCTTGGGAATAGTTGCGACGTTGGAGTTCTTCCAACATCCGTTGACGAAGTTGGGTCACAGGGACCTCCTCTCTGTGACCCACGAAGCTAACGCCACTACGCCGCCGCGACTACTACACGCTACCGCGTCCGCCGCGACAGCGGCTTAGTCCTAACGCCCTTACCGGACAAGGGAAGTAATACTTTATATGTCCGGTAATCCGACTCTAATCAGGAGCTGACACCTGCGGTAGCCCGGCCAAGCGACTTTCCTTGCTGCAATAGGGAACTCTAGAAGGCATGGGACGCCTTTTGGAAGAGGCTCACGACACGAGCTTCATATTCTTCGGGAGCGCGGCCGAGGGCTGAAGCGTGTTCGGCGCCCCGCACGACCCACAGCTCTTTCGGGCCGCGCGCTGCTTTGTAAATTCGTTCCGCATGTCGGCACGGAATTGTGTGGTCACGCGTGCCGCAAATCAAGAGGACGGGAAACGGCCTTTCCGCGACGGCCTTCTCCGGGGATGCGTCCTCGGGTTTGAACCCACCCTCTTTTTCCACCGAATGCATGGCCATCATCGGCGCA
>QIAL01000063.1 GCA_003225535.1 Acidobacteriota bacterium
TAGAAGGATGGAGCAAAAGGGCCGTGGGCCAGATTCGTTGACTGTCGCTCAAAGCGGACGTGTAGTGGTTATCGCAGTCGGCAGCGCCCAGGATGGTGACGTCTTTGGAGATGATCAGGTCGCCAGTGACCACGAGTTGCTGCCCGTCGGAGGTCTCCAGGTGAGAAAAGAGACCGCAAACCGATTCTTGGGCGCGAATGTCCGGGGCAAGAATCATTCCGGCGGCAGCCGCGAGGAACACTAGCGTTCGCTTCATCAGAACCTCGACCGCAAGTCTAGCGCATCTCCAGAATCTTACTGTGTTAGGCGGTACGGGCGCGGGGACATAACGCCCTGTGACAATCTGAGTCGATGCGGCCGGCATTTGAGGGAATGTTAAGGACCTTGCAGGTGAAGTGAGCCGGTAATCGCGAACCGCTCGGCTTCGGTTTTGCGCGACGGCCGGAGGCGGTCGCGCCACATGAGCCGGCGCGATTGCCAGGCCTACTTTGCTTCGTAGACCTTCTTGCCGGCCACCATTGTCCAGACAACTTTTGTGTCCTGCATTTCCTCGGGACTTACTGTTAATACGTCCCGGTCGAGCAAGACGAGGTCCGCTCGCTTGTCCGGGGCGATGACGCCGATCGAATCCAGACTTAGCGCTTTGGCTGAGTTCCGCGTGTAAGCGTAGAACATGGCTTCGCGTGGCATTGCCTGGCTCGCGTCCAGTACACCTTCTTTTCCTTTGCGCGTCTCCGCTTTGTAAATCGCACGAAATATATTCGCCGTCGATACCGGCCAATCGCTGGCGCCCGAGATAATTCCGCCATTATCGAGGATCGAACGCGCCGGGTACTGCCACCTGTAGATTTCGGAATCTACGTAGGGTTTGAGAATTTCTATGGTGTCGTTGGCGCCTTCGGCCCAGTAGAGTTGTAGCGCGCTGATGACGCCGAGTTCGCGGAAGCGCGGGAAATCTTCGGGCCGGATGAATTGCTCGTGCGTGAGCGTGTGCGGAAGGTGAGAGTCGCCGTTCGCGGCGCGGGCGGCTGCGATTCCGTCGAGCGCAGCCTTCACGGCCCCATCTCCGATGGCGTGGACGTGGATGATGAGTCCTTCTTTGTCAGCCGCGATGCAAAGTTGATTGAAGGTCTTCTGATCGAAGAGCAGTTCCCCGTTGTGTCCAGAATTCTTGTAGGGCTTGGTCAGGTGTGCGGTTTGCGAGGGAAATTCGGCGACGCCGTCGGCAAAGATTTTGATTCCGGTAATGTGCAGGTGGGGAATGTTTCCGTACGTCTGCTGCTGCTTGTGCACAAACGCGAGTTCCGCACGAGGATCTTTAGCGAGGACCTTAGGGAAAGTGACGACTTCCGAATTCAACTCGCCGCGCTCATTCAGCATTTTGTAGGACTTCAGTGCTGACTCTGGAGCGCTGGGCTCGAGCCATGCGGTGATGCCGAGACCGTAGTTGTATTCGAGGGCAGCGTGCCCAGCGGCGAGGATCTGTTTATCTGTCGGTGGTGGCATCAAACGATCGATTTTGTCCTGTCCTGCGTCTACGAGGAATCCGTTGGGCTGCATTTCCTTGTCGTAACCGAAATAGCTTCGTTGGTCGGGCGAGAGGGTTTTCAGGTACGCCGCGTTGATGCCGGCGCGATCGAGCATGGCGCGATTGGCCCAGGCAGTGTGGCCATCCATGCCTCGGAAGATCAGGCACTGCTTGTCGTAGGGGCCCGCGCTGAAGTCCTGGTTCAGTGTGTCGGTGTGTGACCAGAACTTGAGAGGCAGGCCTAGAATCTCAAGGATCTCGCCGTGCATGCCGAGTCCGGATTTCTTGGCCTCTGCCACGAAGGCTTGCAGTTCCTCGAAAGTATCGACCTTCTCGGTGGCATCAGCGTTTATAAGGTTGAGACCGCCGTCGATCGTATGGCTGTGAGAATCGATGAAACCGGGGAATAGGCTCTTGCCCTCGAGATCGGTGCGGCTGGCGTTGGGAGCGGCTTTTGCAACCTCCGGCAGTGTGCCCACAGCAAGAATCTTGTCACCGCGAATAGCGACTGCTTCGGCGTAGGGATTTTGCGGATCCGCGGTGAAAATCTTTGCGTGGAAGAAGATTTGATCCTGCGCTTGGAGAAGAGTGGTGGCGGCGAAGAGAAGCCCCAGGATTCGGCCCATCGATTTCCCTTCCGACTGTGAGTTGTCACAGAAGGAACATACTATACACGGAGATGTCACAGGACACTTGGAGATGGGTCCAAACAAGAAAGCGGCCCGGGGAGGAGTCCGGGCCGCAGGCGGTTGAGTTGGCGTTGCGTCAGAAACGAAGTTGAGCTCGGATCTGGAGAGCGCGAGGGGAGGCATCGGCTCCCAGGAAAGCTCCGAAGATGCTGGTTGGGGTGGCGACGGTTCGGTTGATAAATCCAAATTGCGGATTAGCAATGTCGCCCACGGGTTGATCGAAGTTGGGATGGTTGAGCACATTAAAAGCCTGTGCGCCGATTTGAAGCTCTGCGCCCTCCCAGTGTGGGAAGCGGAAGTTCTTCATCACCGTAATGTCGGTGTCGAAGTAGTTGGGCCCATAGATCTGGTTGCGCCGCTGGTTGCCGAAACTGGCTACGCCGCTGGCATCGATGGGCGTGGTGAATTGAGTGGAATTCATGCACGGATTGGTCGTCGCGAAGTTGTTGAACACGTTGGAACCGCTGCAGGAAACCGGTCCCACGTTGGCATTGGCGAAGAGAGTATCGCCGTAGTTGAAGCCGTTGAGGGCTCCCGTCGAAGCGCCGTCGATTGCCGTGAAGGGCAAGCCAGACCGCACGAAGAGCCTGCCGGAGATCGTCCAATCCAACAACGTGTCCAGCAGAAGGTTGTTAAGCTTCGGTGTGTGGTAAAGATACGTGAGGTTAGCTTGCTTACGGACGTCGTAGTCGGCGTTGCCGTAGTTGTAGCGCTTCAGGTTGTACGGGTCCTGCGGAGTGAGAATGCTGGTGTTTGTAGCAAGACTGAAGGGCAGGAATCCGCCGTTGGAAATGTCATCCAGTGCATGGCTCCAGGTGAAGGAACCCTGGAGTTGGAAGCTGTTGGAGACACGTCGGGTGAAAGAAGCCGTCAAGCCGTTGTAATTGGAGACGCCGTAATTGCCGACTTCGGTGATGGTGCTGAAGCGGGCATCAGGCGGCGCGGAGGGCAAGCCGACGAAACTGGTGGCTCCCAGCGAGGGGGCGCAGACAGTCGGATCGCAATACGCGTTCAGTCCGAGATTTTCGGCCGAGAGATCATAGCCGTGATTCCCCACATAGTTGAGGCTGATGGAATTCCTGGTGCCAATCGCCTGCTGCACCTCAAAATTCCACTCTTCGTACTTGGGATAGCGGATGTTGCGCGCCGACGTGGTGAAGGGGAGAAGGCATACGACTTCATAAATCAAATCTCCTTAGAGTGACAGAGAGTGACAGCTACGGGCAAGCAGAGAGGCCCAGAACGGCGCTGAGCGGGGGAGGACGCGGATATCGTCGAACAACTTTCGGGACACATCGGCAACTTCTTACAGCGGAGAGCGAAGAACCTGTCGGGCAGGTGCCACGTGAACCACCAGAAGCGGAGAACACTTTGGTGATCTCGAGCGGAGAGAGCCCGCATATTGTACGGGCTTGTTACCTAGTAGTGCGGACTTACTAGTTGATCGCCTTAGTGAATACTCGAATGATCCTCAAACCATAACAGACATGGAATCGGGTCGATTCTGTACACGGACTGTAATTCTTTTGATGTACGGGATGAAATGGATTTTCGTATGTGAGCAATGTTATGTGTTGGATGTTTGTCCCTTGAGGGGCTGTCTTTTCAGCACGATAAAGGCGAGCGTTAAGACACCGATCAACGTGAGGCCGCTCCAGAGATTAACCAGCGGATGAAGCCACGTTTGCAGCAGCGACAGAGTCACAGCCAGGAACCCGAATACGGATCCCCAAATCCCGAGTGGCGAACGCAATGGAAGTTTCGCTACTTCCGCAGGCGAGCGTCTCCGACGAAAGCTGATGTGAGCCGCAAGCGAGACGAGCCAGGACAGGATCATACCGGTGAACGCGGCCCCGAGCATGTAACGGAATGCGTTCTGCGGGACGAAGAGTACCAATCCGAGCGCCAACAGAATCCCGAAAGAAGAGTGGAGAACGGCGTTCTGCGGAGATCCCTCGTGGTTGAGACGCCCGAGGCTGGCCGGCGCCCATCCGGTGCGGGCCAAGGAAAAGACCATGCGCGATGCGACATAAAGCGTTGCGTTCGCGCCCGAGAGCGCCGCGGTGAGGACAACGAAATTCATTAGCCCCGAGGCATGCGGGATTCGCACGGTGCGAAATGTGGTAACGAAAGGACTCTCGCTCACCCCGGCGCGATTCCACGGCATGACGCCCAGAAGAATGACGATGGCCCCGACATAGACGACAGTGAGAGTGAGAAAGGTCATCCAGACGGCGCGCGGAATATCTTTCGTCGAGCGCGACTCGCCCGTCGTGACCGCAACCATCTCGACTCCACCAAAGCTATAGATCGCGTAAGTCAGGGCGACTACGGGCGCCCAAGAACCGGCCGGGAAGAATCCGCCTTGAGCATTGTATTGCGGCACTGCGCGTCCACTCGTGAGCAGCGCAGCCCCTATCAGGATGAAGGCGATGATCGTCGCCAGCTTAATCATCGAGAGCCAGAACTCTACTCTCCCATAGGAACCGACACTCCTAAGGTTGATCACAAGCAAGAGCGCGCCGAACACGATGATCCAGAAATAGGGCGGCATGCCGGGAAACCAGACCGACATGTAAGTTGCGGCGGCGATCATTTCCGTGCCAATCGCCAGGGCGAGACCGACCCAGTAACCCGCGCGGGCAATAAATCCGGCGAACGAGTTCAGGTAGAGCTCGCCATAAACGCCGAACGACCCCGCCGCGGGATGGGCGCAGGCGAGTTCGCCCAAGGCCATCGCCACTGTCCAGTTGACAAAAGCGGCTGCCAGAAAGCTGAGGATCGCAGCGGGACCAGCAATCTCCATGGCCGCGCCCGACCCGAGAAGTAATCCAGTACCGATCGAGCCACCGACGGCGACCATTGCCATCTGCGCGGCCGAGAGTTGGCGGCGGAGCCCTTCTTCGTGAAATTGCGGAGGAGCGGTGGACTCCGTTGGCATGGAGCAACATAGCATGAGAGGGTTTAGCCATTGCTCAACGCTCCTATGCCGACGTCGACCATCTTCCGAACTGGTCCGGCGGATATTTGCGCGTTCTTGAGTGCAAGTTTCAGATAGAGGCGCCGCCGAGAGGGCGGAGGACCAGGTAACTGTTAGGGGACAGTCGGCATCTGGGTTGTACATGAGGATGGGCTGACGTTCCGGCGACAGCCCTCCGGCATCCTTGCGCCAAATGCGTGACCTTGGGAACTTGGGTGAGTTCGTTGGGGTCTGTCAAGATTGACTGGTGAGCGATTTCGAACCTGAGATGAGACCGAAGATGAGGGCGAGTGGCTGTTTTCTCCGATTCGACATCTTGGTGCTGGCTGTGCATCTGCTTGCGGCGTCGGGCCTTGCGCAAGAACCTGACGCCCAGTCACCGACAACGCCGGGTGGGGTCGCGAACTCCAAAACCGACGGAAACTCTTACAGCCTGTCAGGCACCGTGATCAATGCCATCACAGGAGAACCGGTACGCCGCGCGGCAATCCAGATCTCCGGCCAGAACGGAAGTGTCGCGCTCACCGACGCCGGCGGGCACTTTGTGGTGGAGGGGCTGGCCGAGGGCAATGTTTTCCTGAAGGCGATGAAACCGGGTTTCTCCGAGGATGAAGGGTCGCACCCATCATCTGCACAAGTTGGCAAGGACGCTCCGGCTGTCGTTCTAAAGCTGACACCGTGGGCTGTCATCAGTGGGCGCGTTACCACAAAAGACAACCAGCCGCTCGAAGGATTTCAGATCCACATCTCGGCAAAGCAGAACGTGGCAGGCCGGCTAATCTGGATTGATCGGCCGAACCAGGCACGAACGAATGAAGACGGAGAATTTCGGGTTGCCGGGCTGCAGGCCGGTTCTTACTACGTGGCGGTCGACCAAAGTACGGAGACGACACTGAGCCAGAAGGGCGTTCCAAACGCGCGAGAGCAGACTTTTGCGATGGTCTTCTATCCCGGCGTTCCCGATCAGACCTCCGCGACACCAATCGAAATCGCTTCGGGCGGGGAGGCAGAGGCAAACTTCACGCTGTCGCCCGAGCCGTTGTATCAAATTTCCGGCTCTTTGTCGGGGTCTTCGAACGTGGTTGCAAGCCTGACATTTGCCAGGAAAGCCGGAGATGATGCCGACTTCACTCAGATGACGGGGGATCTGCAGGATGGGAAGTTCCAGGTGAAGCTTCCTGCCGGCACCTACAGCGTGAGTGGACAAACACGCGAAGGGGTCGAATTGACAACGCCCGGAGCGGCAGTCGTGATCCGCTCTGACGAAGCGGACCTGCACGTCCCGCTGCATGCGGCAACGACCATTCCTGTCGAACTCGAGAAAGAACAAGGCGCAGGAGGGTCGGAAAGGAAAGCGCCGATCCAAGGAATCATTCCAGGACTGATCTTGCAGCTTGTGCCGCTGTCGCAGTCGCGGCGGGGGACCAATTTCTGGCGAGGACAAGCCGGCGGGATTCCGAACGTCGCGCCGGGAACTTACAGGCTGGAGATCAACACGAACGGAGAATGGTGGGTGAAATCTGCGCAGAGCGGGAACGTCGATCTTCTCAGTGACGATCTAACACTAAGTGAGGGCGAACAACCCGAGCCCATCGAGGTGACACTGCGCGACGGCGCGGGAACGGTGAGCGGAACGGTCACACCGGCGGGAAATCCCGATCGAGTGCTGGTGTTGCTGGTGCAACCGTATGGCGCGAGAAACATCGTCCACGCTGCGAGACCGATGCAGGGCTATTTCGCTATTCCCGGCATTCCGCCTGGAGATTATGAGATTGTCGCCTTGGACGGAGGCGATCAGCTGGAATATGCCGACCCCGAGATTTTGAATCCTTACCTTTCGGATGCCGAGCACGTCACCGTGCGGCCCCAGGCGACAGTCACGGTCAACCTTGGTCTTACTTCGGTGAAAAGGTAGTGTCCATGTCACGACGTTTACTTCCGTTTGTGCTGGTGCTTGCTGCCGCAACCTACCTTTGTGCCCAAAACGTTCCCGCGAAATTTCGCGTCTCGGGCAAGGTCGTGAATGCGGTGAACGGGCACCCTCTGGCGGGCGCTGAGGTGTGGTTCGGAAAGGCCGAAAATTTTGAGGCGACACAACAGAAGCTGCTCACTGCAGACGATGGGGCATTCATGTTTATGGTTGCCGATCCGGGGAAGTACCTCATGGGCGGCCAAGCGAACGGTTTTAGGAGACAAGGCTTCGAACAACACGGAATGTACGCCAGTGCGATCGTCGTGGGATCTGGTCTGAACACGCGGAATGTGGTGTTCCGGTTGCGGCCCGATGCTCGCGTCCTCGGCGTGATCGAGGATGACGGGCACGAACCGGTTCAGGGCGCGACCATCTACCTGTTCCGCACGGACGCAAGCTTCGGATTAAGGCAAACCTCTCTTGCCGGGCAAACGGTTTCGGACGACCGTGGGCATTATCGCCTGGCTCATTTGGAGCCGGGCTGCTATTACCTGGTGGTCTCCGCCTCTCCGTGGTTCAGTGGCATGCTTCAGTCAGGCGATGCCGGGGGCAATTCTGATCTCTCCCAAAAATCGGAATTCGATGTCGCGTTTCCGACGACCTTCTATCCTGGTATCACCGATCCCGACTCGGCGTCCCAGATCGCTCTGAATGAGGGTGAGGACTTCACCGCGGATTTCACTTTGAATCCCGTGCCCGCACTACGTGTACGCGTAAACCATATCAATGCCGATCCGCAGAAGTTCACTGGTGCGACCCTGCAGCAGAGAATCTTTGGCACGGAGATCAATCAGGTTTGGCAGAGACAGGTACAGGTGGACGATTCACAGGAAATTCGAGGCGTGCCTCCGGGCCGATACATGCTGGAAATTGTATCTGCCGATCCCAGCATTCGGGCGAAGCGCGCGATGTTGCTCAATCTGACAGCGGATGCCGAAGTGGATCCTGACAGTGCATCTGCGGTGGTCCCAATTCACGGAGTGGTTCGGATGGAACGCGGAATCAACCTGAGGCAGCAGGCATTCGTGAGGCTCTGGAACAGCCGCACCGATGAAGTAATGGATTCGCAAGTCGGCGAAAAGGGCCAGGTCAACTTCGATTCCGACTTTCTAACGCCAGGCACATATTCGGTCTATGGCATCAACGGCGAGAATTCGATTATCTCGAGCTTGAAAGCAACGGGGGCGCAGGTCGTGGGGCAGACGGTGCAGATTACTGGCGGGAAGCCCGTCGAACTGGAAATCTCACTGTCGAATACACTGTCGAAGATCAGTGGCACAGCCCGGAGAGACGACAAGCCCGTTGCCGGGGCCATGATCCTGTTAGTTCCTGAGGCTGCCGAGGTCAATCTGCCGAAGTTCCGGCGCGATCAAAGTGACAGCGATGGAACATTTACCCTGCGCGACGTCTTGCCGGGGCGGTACCGAATGCTGGCGATTGACGATGGTTGGGAACTCGAATGGGCGAATCTGTCGCTGCTGAAAAACCGTCTTGAGCATGCCCAGAAGATCGAAGTCCAACCAAGCAAAACCTACCAGACGAGCGTGAACGTCGAGTAATCCTCAGCATAGCACCGAACAATCCGGCCTCGTAAAACCGCCCGCTGCCCATTCGACTCATCAGGGGCTTCAGGGAATCGCCGAACCGCGCTTCACTTTAGCCCCCAACACTCAAGCGGGGGGTGACCTTCGTAATCGCGGGCTGGCGTTACCGCATTGCTGGGGTTAGAGGGCACTCCTAGAATCGGAGCAGGGTTACTCCGCCCGATTCCGCATGCCTGAGATCACAAGACGACTGGACCGAGCCGAGATCGGCAAGCGCATTGAGCGCGCGGAAAAGCTCCTGCAAAAAGGCAAGACCGCTGAAGCCCTCGAAGAATACCTGCTGGTCCTCAAAGACGATCACGAAAACGACGTAGTGCGGCAACTCACCGCGGACTTGTGTCTGTCGCTGAGTCGAAACGTTGAAGCCGTGAAGCTGTTGGGGGAATTGTTTGAACGGCAAGTTACGGCCGGAGATGCGACGCGGGCAAGCCTGACTTACAAGAAGCTGGCACGCCACGGCAGTCCGACGTGGCAACAGAAGTTTCGCTTTGGACAGTTGCTGGAGGGATCGAACAAGAAGCTTGCCGTGGGAACGTACGAGGCGGCGCTGCTCGATCTCACGAAGTTGGGGAAAAAGCAGGAGGCGGCAGAGGTTCTGGATCGCATTGTGGCGATCGAGGCCACCCAGGCGAATTTGCTGCGAGTCGCAGAGCTGGCTTCTGAGCTGGGAAATCGCAAAGTGGCGGCGGCATCGTTCCAGCGATTAGCCCTGGCCGCTGCGGCCGAAGATGGAGATCCGGCGCAGTGGTATGAGCGAGCCTATCAGGAAGACGCATCGGATCAATCCATCGCACTGGCGTACGCGAAAAGCTTATTGGTGAAAGGCCAGGTGGGAGCAGCAATCTTTATTCTGGAACCCCAGATCAGTGCCGGGCCAGTACCGCAGGAATTCCGTGAAGCCTACGCCGATTCTCTGGTCGCAGCGGGAAGGTTTCCCGAGGCGGAGCCGCTGGTATGGACTTTGTTTGAACAGAATCCGGCGCGCGTGCAGCAGGTTATCGGGCTGATTGGAAGTTTCTTGGATGGCGGGCAGGAAGATGAGGCGGTGGCCTTGTCCCGCAAACTAGAGCAGTTCCAGCGGCGTCGCGGCGAGCGTCGGCAGTTCACCGCGATCATGGAAGACATCACCTCGACACGTAAGCCGTCGTCGCAAATGCTTGAGTTCCTCAGCGAGCTCTACAACTCATCAAACCGTGAGAGTGATTACTGCAGCACGCTGCTGAAGTTGTTCGATCTGTACTGCAGCACTGCAGAGTTCGCCAAAGCGGCGGAGTGCCTCGACCGGGCGGCGGAAGTCGATCCCTATGAGCCCGGACATCTCAAGCGTCTCGACATGATCAAGGGCAAGGTCGAAGATGCCCGGTTCAAAGTAATTGCTTCCCGATTCAGTTCGGCCGCGAAGGCGCCCGAAGAACCGGTGCACGTGGACGAACGGACACTGGGAGCATCCACCCTGCAGGATCTGATGCTGCAAGCCGAGATCCTGGTGCAGTACGGGATGCGCAACAAAGCCGTCGAGCGGCTGCAGAGAATTCAGGAACTATTTCCCCGTGAGGAAGAGCGGAACGAAGACTTGCAGCGGCTATATATGTCGGCGGGGGTGACGCCGCGGTATGCGGGATCGGCGCCTTTGCCTCCGACGGCGACGCCATCGTCCTCGTCCCCAACGGCCGTGGTTGCGCCTGCGGATCCAGCGCCCGACCCGGGCGCCGACGTGCGGACGTTTACCAGGGTCGCCGAGATCACGCGGAAGCTCTATCACCAGAGCACAGCTCCAGCGGTCCTCAGTACTGCCGTTAAGGAAATCGGAATGCAGTGGGAAGCCGCACGCTGCATCGCAGTGATGGGAAAAGCGGGAATGCCCGCGACCGCGATGGATGAGTTTTGCGCTGAGGGGACGAAGCGTATGAGCCCTGCCGCCATCGGCGAGTTGGTCACATGTCTGCATTCCGCAATGCAGCAGCACGAGCCGTTGGAGATTCAGGATCCGGCCAGATCGAGCCTCTTGCAGAGCGCTAAAAAGGCCCTCGGCGAGATCGGTGCCGCGGCGACGATCCTCTCAGTTCCTCTAATGGACGGGGAAGAAAGAGCCGGAATTCTGGTGCTCACGCACAATCGACCGCGGTCGTGGCAACAGTCGGACATGGTGGTGCTGAAAACGCTGGCCGACCAGATGGTGATCGCCCTGAACAACGCAGGCCTGCGGCGGCTGGTGAAGAATCTTTCGGTGACCGATGAGAAGTCCGGCCTGCTGAAGCGGGCTTCGTATCTGGATTTACTGATGGCGGAGAGCAAGCGAGCCGTTCAGAATTCGACCCCATTGACTGTCGTCCTGCTGCAGTTTGGCAAGAGCGGCGCCATGGTGAAGGAACATGGCGTTCCGCTACGATATGACGACGATTGCCATCCTGCTAGGCGAGACGGCAGAAAAAGAAGCCATGCTGGCGATCGAAAAGCTGCGCAAGATCGTGGCGAATCTGCGTTGGAGCGCCAAGGATGGAGCTGAACAGGGAGCCACAGCTCTATTCTCAGCGGGACTCGCGGAGGCGGTAGTCCGCACCGAATTTGATCCCATCGACGTGGTCACTGAGGTTATCAACCGAGTGGAGCATGCTCTGGGCCAAGCCATGAGCCAGGGACTGGGTCATGTGGTAGCGCTCGGGCCGACTGTGCTGGCCGCGAGTGCCGTCGCCTAGAAAGCTTACTTCAGACCTTAGACCTTCATTCCTTTCTTCCTCGTTTCCTCTCTCCGTGCCTTTGTGGTGAATTCTTCTTCCCACTGCTAGACTAACAAGTTTGGATAATGCACTCTGGCCGGGTCTGGTTGGGGTTCTGCGAGTCATTCATCATGTTAAAAGCCGGTGACATTGCTATCGTCAGTGGAGCGCGCACGCCGTTTGGGCGGTATTGCGGAAAGTTGAAAGATTTTACAGCGCAGGAGTTGGGCGCGATTGCGGGAAAGGGCGCGATCGAGCGCTCGGGCATGGATCCAAAAGAGTTCGATCACGTGGTGTTCGGCAACGCACAGCAGACTTCAGGCGACGCGCTGTACGGAGCGCGGCACGTGGGATTGCGGGCGGGCATTCCCGTCGAAACTCCAGCGTTGACAGTGAACCGCCTGTGCGGTTCGGGCATGCAGTCGATCGTGAGTGCGGCGCAAATGATCCAGACCGATGAGGCGAAGATCGTGCTCGCCGGCGGGATGGAAGCCATGTCGCAGGCGCCGTTCGTGATCCGCGGTCGCGATGGCTTCACGCTGGCGCCGGGCGGCAAGCTGGAAGATTCGTTGATGGTGGCGCTGCTCGATTCCTATTGCGGGTCATATATGGCAAACACCGCCGAACTGTATGGCTCACAGCAAGGGATCACGCGCGAGATGCAGGATGAGTTCTCCCTGCGTTCGCAAAAGTGCGCGGATGATGCTTACAAAGCCGGACGCATTCAGGAAGAACTGGTGCCGGTGCCGCTGCGAAATCATAAGGGCGAGCCGACAGCAGAGTCGCTCACTGAGGATGACCACCGGCGTCCGCAGACGACAATGGAAGGGCTGGCCAAACTCAAGGCAGCGTTTGGGAAGAACGGGACCGTGACCGCTGGAAACGCTAGCGGTATCGTCGACGGTGCGGCGGCGGTTGTTGTGATGTCGCTGGATGAAGTCCGCAAGCGCAACATGGAGCCGCTCGGCCGGATTGTCGGCTGGGGCATTGCGGGCGTAGAGCCGAAGGTAATGGGGCGGGGTCCGGTGCCGGCCACGAAGATTGCGCTCCAGAAGGCTGGGCTGTCGCTGGATTACATTGATTTGATTGAAGTGAATGAGGCGTTCGCCGCGCAGTATCTCGCGGTCGAGAAGGAACTCGGCCTGGATCGCGAGAAAGTGAACGTCAACGGTGGAGCGATCGCGCTGGGACATCCGCTGGGTGCGACCGGGACGCGTCTGGTGATCACTCTGCTCTATGAGCTGCGTCGGCGCAAGAAGAAATATGGGCTGGCGACGGCTTGCATCGGCGGCGGCCAGGGAATTGCGATGGTGGTGGAGAATATGAGCTAGGTTCCTTTCTTCTGTATGAGCGGATGCGCGCGAATCGCGAATATGAATCGGCGACGGTATCTGCAGGTCGCGACCTTCGCGTATCTCATCTTCCTGCTGATTCAACATCTCTGCGCCCAGACTCCTGTTGTAATTCGAGTAGATGCCGGGCAAAGTCTTGGTCCGTTGAATCCGGTCTGGAACTACTTTGGCTACGACGAGCCGAACTACACCTACGCGCTGCACGGGCGAGAACTGATCGCGGAACTGTCGGCGAGCAATAATGCTCAGGTACAAATCCGAACCCACAATTTGCTGACAACAGGAGACGGCACGCCTGCCCTTAAATGGGGATCAACCAACGCGTACACCGAAGATTCCGCCGGGCATCCGGTCTACGATTGGACGATCGTCGACAAAATCCTCGATACCTACCTGCAACTTGGCGTGAAGCCTTTTGTCGAAATCGGTTTCATGCCTCAAGCCCTTTCCACGCATCCCGAGCCGTATCGCCATCACTGGCCCAAGGACGAACTTTTCGTGGGCTGGACCTATCCTCCGAAGGATTTTGCCAAGTGGGGTGAATTGGTCTATCAACTGGCGCTGCACTGCGTCGCTCGCTACGGGAAAAGCGAAGTCGCCGGGTGGAATTGGGAAGTCTGGAATGAGCCAGATATCGGCTACTGGCATGGAACTCCCGAAGAATACGACAAGCTGTATGACTTTGCGGTTGATGCCGTCCGGCGCGCCTTGCCGGAGGCGAAGGTGGGAGGCCCGGCGACGACTGGACCCGGAGCCGCCAAGGCGGCCGCGTTTCTCCGGCAATTTCTGCGCCACTGCGCCAGCGGCACGAACTATGCAACCGGAAAAATCGGAGCTCCGCTCGACTTCATAAGTTTTCATGCGAAAGGCTCTCCTGAAGTAAAAGATGGACACGTGCAGATGGGGCTCGCGCATCAACTGCGCGACGTGGATGAAGGGCTAAAGATCGTTTCGTCATTTCCGCAATTTGCCCATCTGCCGGTGATTCTGAGCGAATCAGACCCTGAGGGCTGTGCCGCCTGTTCGGCGAAGGATCATCCGCAGAACGCGTATCGAAACGGCACGCTGTATCCCGCGAATACGGCAGTAGCGATCCGAGCGATGCTGGATTTGAACGCGCGCTCCAAGACGAACCTGGCGGGAATTCTCACCTGGGCGTTTGAGTTTGAGGACCAGCCTTACTTTCTGGGATATCGAACTCTGGCGACAAATGGGATCGACAAACCGATCTTGAATCTGTTTCGTATGCTGGGATTGATGTCGGGAGCGCGTGTTGAACTGAAGAGCAGCGCGCCGGTGAATCTCGACGAGATGCTCACGTCTGGAGTTCGCTCAAAGACGGACGTGGATGGTCTGGCAGCCCGTGGAAATCATGAAGTCACCGTGTTGCTGTGGAACTATCAGGATGACGAAGCGGCGGCCACGGAATTGCCTGTGCAACTGAACGTTATGGGATTGCCGACGGGTGCAGGAAGAATTCTGGTGAAGCACTATCGCATTGACCAGAACCACAGCAATTCCTATACAGTGTGGAAGTCGATGGGGTCTCCGCAATCGCCCACTGCAGAGCAATCTCAGTCGTTGAAAGCGACGGGACAGTTGCAGTTGCTGGAATCGCCCCGGTGGGTAGATCGCAAAGACGGCGCGGTCCGCCTGGATTTTCCCATGCCGGGTGAGAGCCTTTCGCTGGTGGAGTTGAGTTGGTTCTATTTGCCTGTGCGCTTGGGTTCGGCTTCTTGCCCGTGATAGCAGGTTTGCCATTCGAGAATCTCTTCACTCTGATGGCCATCCCGATTTTGCTGGGAATGATCTATTTCGTGTTTCATCAACATGATTGGCCGCCTCGGCTTGTCCCGTGGCTATTTGCCTGCGTTGCGGTGGGGAGAATTGGGGCGGACTGGTGGATGAATTCAAGACATGGTCGCCAGGGGCGCCTCTTTGATCAGGATGTTTGGGTTTTTGGCGGACTGGCTGCCGTTAGTTTCGCGTATAAGCTGTGGAGGTGGATCAAAGATCACAGCGAGACGCCGACATCGGTGAACCCGAAGTCGCCATGAGCTGACTTTTGATGTGCAGCACTTGTCGCTTCTGAGGAAGCAATTATGGAGATTAAGAAAGTCGGTGTTCTGGGTTGTGGATTGATGGGATCCGGCATTGCGCAGGTTTGCGCTATGGCTGGATTTCACGTCACGGTACTCGAGGTCGAACAGAAATATCTCGACAAAGGGTTTGCCGGGATTGAGAAATCTTTGGTGAAGTTTGCGGAGCGCCCGGTCGATAAGGGTGGTATTACCGCCGAGCAGAAGGACGGGGCTCGCGCTCGATTGAAGGGCACTACGAACAGTTCTGACTTGGCCGATTGCGATATCGTCATCGAGGCGATCATCGAGAACGTGGAAGAGAAAAAGAAGATGTATGCATCGATAGACGCCATCGTTAAGAAGGATGCGATCTTTGCCTCGAATACGTCTTCGATTTCAGTGACCGAACTTCTGACTGCCGTGAAGCGGCCGGAGCGGTTTATCGGGCTGCACTTTTTTAATCCCGTGCCGCTGATGAAACTGGTCGAAGTCGTCCGGACCATTGCCACCGCCGACGAAGTGTACGAGTCCGCGTACGCGTTCGCGAAGAAGCTGGGCAAGGTTCCAGTGCGGACATCTGACAAGACGGGATTCATCGTAAACCGGCTGCTGGTGCCATATTTGCTCGATGCCATCCGGGCGTATGAGGAGGGCGTGGGATCTCGGACTCGATACGACGTACTACATCACGCATGTGATGTACGACGAGTTCAAGGAGCGCCGCTTCGCGTCGCCTCCGCTGCTGAAGCGGATGGTGATGGCAGGTTGGTACGGGCGGAAAACCGGCAAAGGCTTTTATGATTACTCAGACCCGGAGCAGCCAAAGGCGAATAAGTTATAAAGTTCTGTCATCCTGAGCGAAGTGAGGCTTTCGCGAAGCGATAGCCTCACGCAGTCGAAGGATCCCTTTCAGCTATGCGTGACGACCGACCTGAAGAGCATTTTCACTACGGCTGCTTGGAGAGAACTCCTGCTGGAAGCCGTCGGTCAGTGAGGCTGACCGGGATCCTTCGACTGCGCAAATCAATCCGCTTCGCGAATCGATTTGCCGCGCTCAGGATGACAAATTTTGAATGATCCGCGTTGATCCGCGTGAATCCGTGGCAGATTGGAATTTTATGAATTTCGAAAACATCATTCTCGAAAAGAAAGCGTTGATAGCCTACGTCATCGTCAACCGGCCGAAAGTGCTCAATGCGCTCAACATGGCCACCATAGAGGAACTGCGGTCAGCGTTTCATGACATCAAGAACGACGCCGCAATACGCGTCGTCATCTTTACCGGGTCCGGTGAGAAGGCATTCATTGCCGGCGCCGATATAAGTGAACTGGCGAAACAAGACGCGGTTACTGGGAAGGAATATACGCATCGCGGGCAGAATGTCCTCAATCTGATTGAGAACTTGGGGAAGCCTGTCATCGCCTGCATCAACGGCTTTGCGCTCGGCGGCGGGTGCGAGATTGCCCTGGCTTGCACCATGCGCTTGGCGAGCGAGAATGCGAAGCTTGGCCAGCCCGAAGTGAAGCTAGGGATTATCCCTGGATATGGCGGGACACAGCGCCTGCCGCGCCTCGTGGGCAAGGGGATCGCAATGCAGATGGTGCTCGCTGGAGAGATGATTACCGCCCAGGAAGCCCATCGCATCGGGCTGGTGAATGAGGTGGTGCCAGCGGCGGAACTGATTCCGCGTGCCGAGGCGATTGCGGCGAAGATCATTGCCAATGCTCCGCTGGCCGTGCAGTACGCGATGGAAGCCGTCAACAAGGGAATGGAGATGACTTTGAGCGAGGGGCTCTATCTCGAGGCCGTCTTGTTTGCGGTGGCTTGTTCCACTGAGGACAAGACTGAAGGGACGAAGGCGTTTTTAGAAAAGCGGCCAGCACAGTTTAAGGGAAAGTAGTCTTTATCAGAGGTGACGAACTGTCATCCTGAGCGGCGTCTTTTGCCGCGAAGGACCTGTGCAATCTGTAGTTACCGCGAACTGCATAGTTCGCAGCGAAAAACTGCGGCTCACGATGACAAACATCACGGATGGGTCGCAAGCAAACGGGGGAGACTGACATCGCTGCAAAGAAAGACATACTGAAGATTGAGTCGGTGCCGAACACACTTGGCGCCTTAGAAGGCAAGCTTGACGCGTCCGGGAAACGCTTCGCCATTGTGGTCTCGCGATTCAATTCTTTTATCACTGAGCGGCTCTTGTTGAGTGCCTGTGATGGGCTGCTGCGGACGGGCGCTTTGAAAAAAGACATCGCAGTAGTTCGTGTGCCGGGCGCATTTGAGATTCCCTCAGCCGCGCGGATGTTGGCTTTGACAGGCAAGTACGACGCGATCATTTGTATTGGGTGCCTGCTGCGTGGGGATACAGCGCACTACGATGTCATTGTCAACGAAGTCACGCGGGGGATCGGGCAGTCGGCGCAGGAGACTGGCGTGCCGCATGCCTTCGGTGTTTTAACGTGCGACACTCTGGAGCAAGCGATTGACCGTGCTGGACTGAAGATGGGGAACAAAGGATTCGAGGCGGCCCTGGCGGCGGTGGAAATGGCATCGTTGAAAGAAGCCGTCAGCCGTCAGCTCTCAGCCGTCAGCGAAAGCAAAACCCGCGCTCGAAAGCAGATTCGTCGCAAATTGCGTAAGACGAAACGTTCGCGGTCGTAACAGGATTCTCGGCTGCATCACTCGGAATTCTGTCCCTGTCTCTCACTAGAATTACTTCCATGTAAACTGATGAAGCCGTGGCTATGCTGTTTTAGTGATAGCTGATGGCTGACGGCCAATGGGCACTCGACGAAAATCCCGAGAGATCGCATTGCAGATGCTTTTCCAGGCGGACATGGGAAAGCAGAATGCGGAACAGGTACGGCGGACGTTCTGGGCCGAGCATGGCGCCACGAGCACCGAAGTGCGCGGTTTTGCCGATGATTTGTTTCGGGTGGCGACGGATCGGGTGAGCGAGATCGACTCGCTGATCGAGAAGCACGCCGAGCATTGGCGCATGGAGCGGATGGCCGCGGTTGACCGGAATCTGCTGCGGGCCGCGGTGGCGGAGTTGCTGGCTTATCCCGAGACGCCGCGGGCCGTCGTCATCAACGAAGCCCTGGAGATTGCGCGCAAAGTTTCTTCCCCCGAATCGGTGCACTTTGTGAACGGGGTGCTCGATAGTGTGGGGAAGGACTTGGGCGGCAGCCAATAGTCAGTTCTCAGTTCTATTTCTCTTCTTTTTCGCTGGGTTTCTTCCTTCGCGTTTCGCACTTGCCCCTAAGATCTCCGTTCGACCTCGCCGTCGGGACAGCCGAGGCGGCCGTCCCTGCATATTCCCGCTAGATCCTGGACTAGGGCCTGGATTGCACAACATTGAGTGTGCAAGGGTTGGCGAGTGGAGTGAAGGTGCAGAACGGGTTCAGGCCATTCGGGATGTTGGGAAATGAAATGGGAACCGAGTCGCCGCCACCCAGAGCCGTGCTGACCTCGTGCAGCATGCCGTCGCTGCCAGCGATGACGATGGTCCCCGCATCAGTCGACATGTCGGCGGTGAGCGGTGTGGCGTTGTTCTGAAGCTCGATGCCTCCGATCACGGACCCCGTGATGAAGCTGTAGACAATGATGCTCGAACTGCTCGACGTCACAACGTACAGCTGCGTATCATCTGCCGAGTAGAAGAAGTTCACCGGCTGCAGTGTCCCTTGCCCTAATTCGATCCGCTGGACCGCAGGCAGACTCTGGTAGTCGGTGAAAGTCAATTGCTGCGGACACAATGTCGTTGGATCCAACGGCGGGGTAATGACTGAAGTGACGATGTCGAATCCGGTGGAGTCAAGAATGAGTATGTGTATGCCGTCCGGGATCGGATGGCCAAGGGAGTCTCTGCCGTCAATGTGCAGCGCGGGCAGAACTTTCATCAGAAGTGGCGGCCCGGGCAACCCGATACTTGCGGCTGTCTGGATCGGGGCAACGGCAGGATTGTTGCAATTCGCGAATGCGGTGAGATTGGGGGCACCTCCGGACTCAGCGATATAAGTGAAAGCGGCATTCGGTGAAAATGCTATCGCAGTGCCTTGTCCAGTGAGAGGAATCGGACCTTGCAGCGCCTGAAGCGAGGAGTAGACATACATCGAAGTCAGGTTCGATCCCGCGATGATAAAGGTCTTCAATCCGTCGGGTGAAAAGCCAGCGATCTCAGTGAGTGGAGGCGTCGGTCCAGGGATACTGAGAGCAGTCGGTGAACCCGTGTTGGACGAACTGACAATGTACACCTGATTCGGTACGTGGACGGTATCAGAAAACGCGGCAATCGTCCCATTAAGTGAACTCGCAAGGACTTTCCCCGTCACTGTGCCTAAGGAAGTGAAGGGATTATTTGCGCTACCGAAATTGGTTGGGGTCACAATCTCCGCGCCAAAGTCGCTTCCCATCCAGACCTTTCCCCCCGTGGGGTCGAACAAAAATGAATTGGGCGAAACCGGCAGAGGGCTTTGATTTCCCGCCGATGTCCTCGTCGAGACGAAGTACGCTGACGTATTACACGTCGAAGGAGGCTCCTTCGCGCATCCCATGCTCGAAGCCAACACCGTTGGCGAGGATGTAGACCCGGTGACGATGCCAGAAATCGCGGCCATCGGGGAAAGCGGAGAGACCGGAAGCGTTGGGTTCCCAGGATCGACGAAAACCGGAGATGCGTAAACCGGGACCGGAATGAGTTCCCCACAGTCTTTCAATAGGGGATACAGTGCCTGAAAGAAGTTGGTGCAGGCGGTGATCTTGTTGCTGTCGATCGCACCATTAGTCAGGAATGCGTTGGGGATGGTGGGGAATCCGACGTTACAAGTCGGCGGCGAGCAGGACGCGGTCACGGTGGCGGAACCCGGACTTGACAGCGCCAGAGCGCAGGACTGGGTGCATCCTGTGGCCGCGACACCGATGGCTCCCGGCTGCGACGAGGTCCAGCTTAAGGGAATCTTGCTGAGGACGATTCCCCCGTCGGTGTTGGGCAGGGAACTGACGCCCATAATGTCGGTCACGGTGGCAATTACCGTCTGTGCCCCGGATCCCTTGGGCACCGTGAATGTGGTCCGGCCTGAGCCCGCTGCCCCAAGTTCGAGCGCGATGTTCTCGACAGGGCAGGTCGCAAAGAAATCGAGGACTGGAGAGCCCGCGCCCTGCGCGTTGGTCAACCGCGGCTGCTGAAACGAACTGCTGCTCACCCCGCTGGCGGAGGCGTAGATGTAGGTGATCCCCGGGGTGTTCGCTTGCGCTGTGGCTTGGTTGGTGGCGAAGTTAAAAGCGTTGTTGGTCAACGGCGTTAACGTCACGACGGATGCATTGTTGGCAGACCAGGTGAATGGGCCGACAGAAGAGGTGATATCGGTTCCCTGGCTGTACGCGTGCGCCTCGACAGTCATGGACTGGGACTGCGAAAGGCAAGGCTCCTGCACCTGGGCACCGTCTGGAATAACGCCGACTACCGTGATGTTGTCGATCGGCGGATGGACAAAGACATAGGTTGGAACGCTGCTACCACCCAAGGCGCTTGCAGTGACTGTAACGGGTCCCATGGCTCCCGGGGTACAAGTGGTAAAAGCGACATCCCAGTGGCCCGCGCAGGCGACTCCATTCGGAGCCAGATTGAGAATGGCGGTATCGTTCGATGCGAATGTGACAGGTACGGCGAGGTTGGTTCCGGACGCGGTTTGGACGCTGGCCGTGAACGTAAGAGTTCCGCCCAGCACCATGGAAACGGCCGAACCTGGGTTGAGGTTAATGCGCCCCGGGAACAGAGGCGGCCCCGGGTGGGACCCTCCGCCACATCCGGTGATGGTCAAGAACGATAGAAAGGCAACTGCCAGGCGCAGACTTAGCGAACGAAACCGACCCATGCACTCCTCTTTGTCCATCGCTTATGAGAGCTAGCCATGTCCCTGCGCTTAAAGGCGCAGAGAAACTACTCGAATGAATTGGAAAACCTGTAGTGTAGAGGTTGAGGCCGGAATCGGCAAGCACCCCGTGCCCCCTTCATGCAACCGCTCGATATCCCGTCAGTGGGATGCAAAAGAACGAGTTGACGATGTTTCGAACGACTTGCTATAGTAGTTTGGTTCCGCGAGTTCATCCAGGCTTGCTGTATGCTGCGACTTTTTGCGGGTGTGTGCGCAGAAGGTGGCGGTTGAGCTTTAGAGAAACAGGGTTTCCGGATGCAAGTTAGGTTCGGGAACATTCCTCGCTGAAACGTACCTGCGGCGCCCTTCGCCCTTATGCGAGGGGATATGCAGGGCAAGGCTGACGAAACGGAGTGCCCCCGGAGTTTGGCCGGGCGCCACCGTCGGCGGCGTAAGTCTTAAAGGGAATCCAGAATCTCTCGTCAGCGCGCGCATGCGAGTGCTGCGCAATAAAAGACGAGAAGTAATGGCCAGGCTGTAGCCGGTCATGCCCACGGATGCGCTTCTGAGGCTGTGGATTTTGAAGCCGCCCGCCGAGTGCGAGTGTGCGGCTAAGGAGTAGCAAGAGTGCCTACGTTTAACCAGTTGGTGGCTCAGGGCCGGAAAAGGCCTCGTTACAAAACGGCGAGCCCTGCGTTGCAGGGATGTCCGCAAAAGCGCGGCGTTTGCACGCGCGTGTACACGCAGACCCCAAAAAAGCCGAATTCGGCGTTGCGCAAGGTGGCGCGTGTGCGGCTCACGAACGGGATCGAAGTGACCACATACATCCCCGGAGTCGGACACAACCTCCAAGAGCACTCGATTGTGCTGATCCGCGGGGGCCGTGTTAAGGATTTGCCGGGCGTGCGCTATCACGTGATTCGCGGAACACTCGATGCGGTGGGGGTTGCCGGTCGTATGCAGGGGCGCTCGAAGTACGGAGCGAAGAGACCGAAGAAAGGCTAGTGGCCAGTTGTCAGTGGCCAGCAAAGCTCAAGCTAGAAGCTATGAGCTAGGAGCTAGAAGCTGAATGCCTCGTAAAGGACATATCGCAAAGCGGACGGTGCCGGCCGATGCTGTCTATCAGTCGGACCTGGTAACGAAGTTCATTAACTCGATGATGTGGCAGGGGAAGCGGTCGACGGCCGAGGGCATCTTCTATGAGGCCCTGACGAAGCTGGAGTCGAAGGGCGGCGATGAGGCCCTGAAGCTCTTCAAGAAAGCTGTCGAGAACACAAAGCCGTTGCTCGAAGTGAAGACCCGCCGCGTCGGTGGTGCGAACTATCAGGTGCCGGTCGAGGTGAATGCCGACCGCCGGACGTCGCTAGCGATCCGCTGGATCATTAGCTATGCGCGTGGGCGTGGCGAAAAGGGAATGGTTGACAAGTTGAGCAATGAATTGCTGGACGCAGCCAACAGCCGCGGCGCCGCCATCAAGAAGAAGGAAGATGTACATCGCATGGCGGAAGCAAACAAGGCATTCGCGCATTACCGCTGGTAAGGGAGCTTTTAGCTCCTAGCCTTTAGCCCTTAGCGGTACCAGGGCGTTCGGCTAAAAGCTAAAAGCTACGAGCTAAAAGCTGATTTCGGAGTCCCAGAAAGAGCAGATAAGAGTCGTGCCAAGAACAGTCCCATTAGAGCGTTGCAGAAACATCGGCATCATGGCCCACATCGATGCCGGAAAGACCACTACGACGGAGCGCATCCTGTTTTATACGGGCCGGACGCACCGCATCGGAGAGGTGCACGAAGGCACTGCGACCATGGATTGGATGGAGCAGGAGCAGGAGCGCGGTATCACCATCACATCCGCGGCGACCACCTGTACCTGGCGCGACATCCGCATCAACATTATTGATACGCCCGGCCACGTGGATTTCACGGCTGAGGTGGAACGCTCGCTGCGCGTGCTCGACGGTGCGGTGGCAGTATTCGATGCTGTGCACGGTGTGCAGCCGCAGTCCGAAAAAGTATGGCGTCAGGCCGATAAATACGGCGTCCCACGCATTTGCTTTATTAATAAGATCGACAAGATGGGTGCTGATTTCGAGCATGCCGTCGACACCATCCGCAAGCGCCTCAGTGCCAAGCCCGTCGCGATTCAATTTCCCATCGGCCAGGAAGATAAGTTCAGGGGCGTCGTCGATCTGATCAACATGAAGTCGATCGTCTGGCAAGACGACACCATCGGGGCCGAATATCTCACCGAAGAAATTCCCGCCGAGCTGAAGAAGAAAGCCGAAGCCTTCCACGCACAACTGGTTGAGACGATCGCGGAGAACGATGACGAGATTCTGCACAAGTTCCTCGAAGGCGAAGATATTTCTGCGGACGAACTGCGGAAGTCGCTGCGCAAGTCAACGATCGAATTGAAAGTATTCCCGGTTGTCGTGGGTACGGCCTTCAAGAACAAGGGCGTGCAGCCGTTGCTCGACGCGGTCGTGGATTATCTGCCTTCACCACTCGATGTGGGCGAGACGCATGGCAAGAATCCTAACAATGGCCAGGAAGTGACGCGCAAGCCTGATGACAAAGAGCCGTTCTCGGCATTGGCGTTCAAGATCATGGCTGATCCGTTTGTCGGCCAGTTGACGTTTATTCGCGTTTATTCCGGACAGCTCAAGACCGGTGATTCCGTGCTGAACGTACGTACTGGAAAGCACGAGCGCATTGGACGCTTGCTGAAGATGCACGCCAACAAGCGCGAAGAGATCCACGAGATTCTGGCGGGCGATATTTGCGCCGCGGTTGGACTGAAGAACGTTTCGACCGGCGACACGATCTGTAGCGAAGCTCATCCCATCGCGCTCGAATCGATCGAGTTTGCCGCTCCTGTAATTTCGGTTGCGGTCGAACCCAAGACGAAAGCGGACCAGGAAAAGATGGGTATGGCGCTCGGACGCCTGGCCCAGGAAGACCCGACCTTCAAGGTTCATACCGATCCCGACAGCGGACAGACCATCATCAGCGGCATGGGCGAGTTGCATCTGGAAATCATCGTCGACCGCATGATGCGCGAGTACAAGGTCGAAGCCAATGTTGGCAAGCCGCAGGTGGCGTATCGCGAGACGATCCGCAGGCACGCCGAAGCGGAAGGCAAGTACATTCGGCAGACGGGCGGCCGCGGCCAGTACGGTCACGCCAAGATTTATCTCGATCCGCAACCACCCGGGACTGGATACGAATTCGTCAACGACATTGTGGGCGGTTCGGTGCCGAAGGAATTCATCAAGCCGATCGACCAGGGCATTCAGGAAGCGCTGGAAGGCGGCGTGTTGGCCGGCTATCCCATGGTCGACGTGAAGGCAACGCTGTTCGACGGCAGCTATCACGATGTCGACTCGAACGAAATGGCGTTCAAAATCGCAGGGTCGATGGCCTTCAAAGAGGCTGCCCGCAAGGCTTCTCCGGTGCTGCTCGAGCCGGTGATGGCGGTCGAAGTAGTCACGCCGGAAGATTACGCCGGAACGATCATGGGCGATTTGAGCTCACGGCGCGGCCGGATTGAAGGCATGGAGCACCGCGCGGGATCGCAGGTCATCAAGGCGATCGTTCCGCTGGCGGAAATGTTCGGATACGCGACCCACATGCGTTCGTCAACGCAGGGACGTGCGGAATACTCAATGCACTTTGCGCGTTATGAGGAGGCTCCGCGGTCCGTCGCGGAGGAAATCATCGCCAAGGTGCAAGGGACGGCAAAATAGGTTTGAAAGGGCGCGGCTTCAGCTGCGCCGACAAGGCAATCATCAGACTGGGGCTTGAGCCCCTGAGGAACGGAAATGGCGAAAGAGAAATTTGAGCGTACAAAGCCGCACTGCAACGTAGGGACGATTGGCCACATCGATCACGGCAAGACGACGTTGACGGCGGCGATCACCAAGG
>QIAL01000527.1 GCA_003225535.1 Acidobacteriota bacterium
TTGATCTCTTCCTGCAATTTGCGTTTGATCGCGTCTGTCATCTTGAATTTAAAGCCGGGTTACTAAGTGGCCGGGTCTACGACAAGGCTTTGGACATTATAACCCCGGCATAGGCCTTGCGCCGTCCGGCTTTTCGCTTGGCTGAGAGGCTAAGAATGGCGGCTTGCGAGTACACTCTCGGGAACGCAAAACGCAGGCTCGGGTGTTTTGCACTCAAGTAAATAAAGGAGCAAGGAAATGTCTAATCTGGCAGCAACTCCAATCGAAGGTGGTACTACGCCTCCGCGGAGGCTGGGGCGGAGTGTATCGGCGATCGTCGCTGGATTTCTGGTCGTGGTGGCGCTCTCGATCGGCACTGACGTCATCCTGCACAAACTCGGCATTTTCCCCCCGCTCGGGGAGAGGATGGCCGACCGGCTGTTCGTTTGGGCGACGATCTATCGCACGATTTACGGGATCATCGGAAGCTACATTACCGCGCGGCTCGCGCCCTATCGGCCGATGTGGCACGCAATGTTGGGGGCAGTCATCGGAATGATCCTGGGTACCGTCGGAGCGGTCGTCACCTGGAATAAGGATCTAGGACCGCATTGGTATCCGCTGGCGCTCATCGTTACCGGTATCCCCTGCGCCTGGATTGGAGCAAAAATCCGGGAAATGCAGCTTCCTGAGTAAACCTGTCGATTTAGCGCCGCCTCGTTCGATGTTGATATAGAGCCTGAGAGTTGACAAATCCGGCTCAAATCAAGAAACAGGAGTGAACAGCTATGCGAGTTATGGTCATCGTAAAAGCCACCAAAGATTCTGAGGCCGGCGCCCTTCCGAGCAAAGAGTTGCTGACAGCCATGGGCAAGTACAACGAGGAGCTCGTGAAAGCCGGAATTATGCTGGCCGGAGACGGTTTGAAGCCATCGTCCAAAGGCAAGCGGGTACGTTTTTCTGGAGACAAACGCTCAGTCATTGATGGACCATTCACAGAAACAAAGGAGCTGATTGCGGGCTACTGGATGTGGCAGGTCCGCTCGATGGAAGAGGCAGTCGAATGGCTGAAGCGCTGCCCGAATCCGCATTACGAGGATTGCGAACTCGAGATTCGCCCGGTGTTTGAAGCGGCAGATTTTGGAGACAACTTTACTCCGGAACTCCAGGAGCAAGAGCGCCGGATTGCCGAAAAGATTGCAGGAAAGAAGTAAAGGAAAGCGTTTTCAAGGCCCGTTGTCATTCCGACGAGTCGCGCAGCGACAAGGAGGAATCTGCTGTCCGCCGACACTACCAATGCTGATAGCGACAGCAGATTCCGCGCCGGCTTCGCCGCTTCGGAATGACAAAATATTTTAAAAACGCTGTCGATTTCGCAACCCCCAGTTCGACGTATTCATAGAGCGCGGGAAATCCAAGGCAGAAGCCCTCGAGACCCGGCTCACAACTTCAACGCCTATAAGGAGAAAACCATGAAATTCCTAAGCATCTACAAGCATGTTGAGCGCAGCACTCCTCCCAGCGAGCAGGAAATGGCAACCATGGGCAAACTGGTGGAACAAGGGTTCAAAGAGGGCTGGCTGCTTTCCACCGAAGGCTGCCTGCCGAGCAAACTGGGCGCTCGCGTCCGCCGGTCCGGCAGCAACGTCAACGTGACCGATGGTCCGTTCACCGAGTCGAAAGAGGTCGTCGGCGGATTCGCCATCCTGAAAGCGAACTCCAAGGAAGAGGCGATCCAGCTGGCCAAGGACTTCCTGAAGGTTGCCGGCGAAGGCGAGTGCGAACTGCGCCAGATCTACGAGCAAGGCATGGATGCAGATTGCACAAAACATGGCCAGCAGTCCGAGGTTGCGCTGAAAGCCTAGAAAATGATGTGATCGGTAGGCAGTGGTTGCCACCGAGACACATCGCGCCATCGAAGCCGTCTGGAAGATCGAGTCGGCCCGGGTGATTGCCGGGCTGACTCGCATCGTCCGCGACGTGGGCGTAGCCGAAGAACTCGCGCAAGACGCTCTGGTCGCGGCCCTTGAGAAGTGGCCCGAGTCCGGGATACCTGAAAATCCCGGAGCCTGGCTCATGGGTACGGCGAAGCATCGAGCCATCGACTTCCTTCGCCGCGGTACGCTGATCGACCGCAAACACGAAGACCTCGGCCGCGAGATGGCCGAACGCGAGTTGCAGGTTCCCGATCTCGCTGCTGCCATGGATGACAACATCGGTGACGACATGCTGCGGCTGGTATTCATTGCGTGCCATCCGGTCCTTTCGACGGAAGCCAGAGTGGCCCTCACCTTGCGCCTTCTGGGCGGACTCACCACCGACGAGATTGCCCGCGCCTACCTGAGTGCCGAGCCGACCATCGCACAACGAATCGTTCGCGCCAAGAGAACGCTCACCGAAGCGCAGGTTCCTTTCGAAGTTCCACGCGGCGCGGAGTTTTCGGGTCGGCTGTCCTCTGTTCTGCAAGTCATCTATCTCATCTTCAATGAAGGTTACTCGGCGACATCCGGAGACGACTGGATGCGGCCCGCACTCTGCGAAGAAGCGCTGCGGCTTGGGCGGATCGTAGCTGAGCTGGTGCCGAACGAACCCGAGGTGCACGGACTTGTCGCGTTGATGGAGATTCAGGCATCGCGCTCAAAAGCCCGTATCAATGCGTCGGGAGAGCCCGTGTTGCTGCTCGATCAGGATCGCGCCCGGTGGGATCGCCTACTGATCGGGCGCGGACTCACGGCGCTCGAGCGCGCCGAACGCCTGGGCGAAGCCCGCGGACCCTACGCGATTCAGGCTGCGATTGCCGCCTGTCATGCGCGAGCAGTCACAGCCGAAGATACCGACTGGGCACGGATCGCGGCGTTGTATGACGAGTTGGGGCAGATCGACCCATCGCCGGTCGTAGAGTTAAATCGCGCCGTGGCCGTCAGTATGGCCTCTGGTCCCGCAGCGGGACTCGAATTGGTCGATGCCCTGACCGATGATCCTGCATTGAAGAACTACCACTTGCTGCCCAGCGTGCGCGGAGACCTGCTGAAGAAGTTAGGGCGGAGGGAAGAGGCGCGCGCAGAGTTCGAGAGAGCCGCCTCGATCACGCGCAACGTGCGGGAGCGAAACTTGTTGTTAGAGCGCGCGCGAAGTTGTGACCGTGGCTAAATGTGTTGTTTCCCTCTCTAAAGGAACTTCCTGAAAATCTGGTATTCGATCTTCATTACGCGTTGGAAGACCTGCATCTGG
>QIAL01000064.1:0-12290 GCA_003225535.1 Acidobacteriota bacterium
TTGGTTCACTTAGGCGCGGCAGGCTTCCCGTGCTCGGGCTCCGAAAGGGCGCTATCGATCCACGCGGTGTACCAGAGGTTCAGCAGCATCTGTGATCCCGCGGCGAGCCGCTGTTCGGTAAAGGTCCGCGCCTCAGGAGAACCTTTCTCCTTAAAGCCGCCCGCCTGATCGAGTTCGTACACTCGTTCCACGAGCTTGTGCGAGTCGTCGAGATAATCCATGTACTGGTGAAACGGATCAGCCAGATGCTCTGGGGCATGCACCATCCCCGCGAAATCGTTGGCGTGGATGTTCGCCGCCACGTATGGGCCCTCGAACCGCCAGTGAATGCCCGGCTCTGTGGAGTAGTGGTTCGGATTCGGGCCTACCCAGCCGTTGTAGCTCACGGTCGTATGAAGCGGTTGTGAGCCGTCCCCCACGTAGTGCCCGAGCCATCCGGCGTAAAAAACAATCGCCCTCTCAACGGGGACAGTTGGCTGCCGCAATTCACGGAAGTGCCGGTACTCGCGGAATGCGGCTTTCAGGCGACCGAACACCTCCATGGTGATGTACGGCTGCAGCCCAACGTGTTCAGGGAGGTAGTCGTCCGCATTGCCCTGCGTGCCGGCGCGTTTTTCGTACAACTTTCGATAGAATTCATATCGTCCCGCGGGCAGCGGCTTCATCCACTCGACGCGCTCCAGATCGATGAAATGATCCGGCTCCTGCGCATTCTTCAGAGCGAATTCGGACGGACTGCGCCAGCGGTCGGGTTCAGGGCCGAGATATGCAAGGTCAACGCTGGCGCGCTGCAGAAAGCGCGGCATGGTCGGCGGGATGTTCCGCGCCGCCACCGAATTGACTGCGGTATGTCCCTCGTTTCCCCAACCAAAGGAGAGTCTTTTACCTCCGGTCAGACAACGATACGATATTTCATTCCTCCAGGAGTGATTCAGAAAAATGAGATACGCCTTCAAAGTAGTGCTGGCTCGACCCATCATCAGCCTCATCTTGCTCTGCTTTTGTCACTTCGCGGAGGCACAGACAATCACATGGTCTGGTCGCACATGGAAGGTCACCAGTGGAGGAATGGCCGGCGTAGCCCGCGGAGATGCGAAGAACGTCAGCGTCGACGACAAAGGATACCTGCATCTTGAAATCACTCAGCGTGACGGGAAATGGACCGCGGCGGAACTGTTTACCGCCGAAAGACTCGGCTTCGGAACCTACCAGTGGGTGATCGAGGGCAATGTCTATGACATGGATCCCACCACGGTACTCGGTCTCTTCCCCTACGGGCCGACTCATCACATCGGCATCGATGCAGAGAATGAAATCGACATTGAATTTTCCAAATGGAACAATACCTGTCACGGCTGCAATGCCGATTTCACCGTCTATCCCTCTACGGGTAACCGCAAGCCCGATGGCACTTCGAGTTGGGAGGATAACTTCCACGTCAGCGGTGGAACTCTGACGACTGCGCGGATGGAGTGGGCCGCGGACCACATCGTATTCACTCTTATGAACGGCGTTCACGCGATCGGCAACACCACCGACGTGATCAAGACCGAAACCTACTCTTCGACCGCCAAAGACATTCCACAAGAAGCGTTCCCGGTCGGCATCAACCTATGGTGCTTCCGGGCGACGCCGAAAGAGAATCAGTCTGTAATTATTCGGAGTTTTGATTTCGTGCCGAAGTGAGAGATTCACGCTAGCAGCGACATTTGGCCTGGGGTAGGGCCTTCGGCATCGTTGTCGGGATCGGCGAATTTTCTCAGCTCCGGATACTTCTGAATCAGGGTCGGCGGTGCGGGCACGCGCTTGCCGTCGATCATCGACTTCAGCTCAATCGCGTTCACTCCGGCTTTGCTCTCGAAGTGATTATTAGTGATTACGTATGTGGTCAGCGCCCTGTGGGCAACATTTTCAATGCGTTCCTTCCACTCGTCGAGTTCGCTTTCTTTGTAGAGGTAGTTGTAGCGGTCGTTGCGATTGTCGGAGTCGAACCACTGATCGTAATTGCGTCCGTGCAGGCGAACATAGGCGATTGGCCCGGTGACATGCTCGGTGGGGGCGAGAGATTTTCCCATTACCGGCTGGTCGATATTGCAGAAGGCGACGTTATGGCGCGCGAACTCCGCCAGCGTGTCAGCATTATTCCAACTGGAGTCGCGCACTTCGACCACCCGCGGATATTCGATGAACTGACGTAGCAGGCGTTCGAGATACTCGCGGTTGAGCGACGTGTTCTTGAACGAAACCGGGAATTGGATGAGCAGAGCTCCCAGCTTGCCTTCGTTGGCTAGCGCATCCAGTCCTTCGCGAGTCTTGATCTCATCATCGTCAGAGGGGCGAATCGTCGCCGCAGAGGTCGGCTCCATCACTGCAATCGGTGAATGAGTGAATGCGCGGTAAAGCTTGGCCGTGAAGAGGAATCGTGGATTGATGGCGGAGACCTTCCTTGCCCAAAGCTTGGCCAACTCGGGCTTCAGCGGCCCGTAAAAGGATGTGTTGATCTCGGCGGTATCGAAGAAGCGGGCGAGATATTCGAGCGGATGCACCTTCCGCTGCCGCATGCCCGGTGGATAGAAAATGCCCTCCCAGTCTTTATACGACCACCCCGCCGTGCCGATGCGGATAGACGAACGTGGGTCGAAAGCCCCACTTCCCGCTTCCGGGTTCCGGTCTGGATCGGGAGGTCCCATGGCAAAAGCGCCCTGCGCCAGCCGAAAGCGTAGCACAGGACGGCGTGACCAAAGGAACCTTGTCGCTCATTGCGGAAACGTGAAGAATCTGAGGGGTATGCGCAAAAGTGCCGTCATAACCGCCGTGCTGTGCATGGCCGCTCTACCGCACCTCCCGGCTAGAGCGCAAGAACCAACCGGAACTGGCGAAATTCGAACCCTTGAACTCAAAATGCTGGATTGCTACAAGCAGCGGCAGGTCGAGGTTTTTGCGGCTGTCCTGGATGAGGACTTCGTGATTACGTTCGAGGATGGCAGCACCTACAGCAAAACAGGATATTTGAGCTACAGCGCCAGTTCTTCCACGCATGTGGAGTTGGCGGACATTTCCGAGATGAAGATCCGGATGCATGGCGACACTGCGGTCGTAACGGGTGTCTATCACGAAAAGGGAGTGGACAATCTGAGAACGTACGACTATCACGACCGCTTCACGGATGTCTGGATGAAGAAATCCGGCAAGTGGCGCCTGGTTGCGGCGCACTACTCAGTCCCCACGAAGTGATTCGCGCCAGCCTGTACGTTTCTCTCGCTTACTTAGCCCCTGACACTCCCGATCATCTAAATACGAGCTGCATACGGAGGCGAGACGCCTCCTCCCCAGCCGCCGGGGACGGCGGCGCTACAGTCAATTAAGGGTTAGGACGATCCACTGGATGCCAGTAGGGTAGGTATCGGTGCGCGCGTAGCAGGCGCCGATCGAGAAGCTGTGCAGATTGGGGCTATGGATGGCATGCGATGCTCCGGCAGGCAGCGTTTCCGGATGCAGAGTGGTGTAGGTGAGAACGGTGAATCGCTGCGCAAGCTGACGAACTGGCAAGGTTCCCAGTTTGTCCGCGTGTGCCATTGAACAGGCCGCGTCATCCGCATTTTGCAGGTCATGGCGAAACAGCACATTCCTGCTGGCCTGGCGGCGCGCCTGACTCACGGCTGCGGCAATCCGATCTTTCACCTCGTCGGCAGAATATGCGGGGAGTGCACGCGCGAAATCCTGCACAATGTAGAGGCGATCTCCGCTACGGACCACGCCCAACCCGACCGTGTTATAAGCCGGGTTGAGCAGGTTCGCGCGATGCGGGGGTGAAAGCATGAGATGTTCGTGTCCGCCTTGGGCACTGTAGTCGAGCGCGACGTTTTCCGCGGCCTGTTCGAGTTGCAGGCTGCTGGAGGCCGCGAGGCGCTGGACCAGGGTAGGCTCCCCAGAGAACTGATGCGAAAGCTGATGAGCCTCAAGCATGGCTTGGGCGTGGGAGCGGGCGGCCGCGGTCAGGCCCGTGTCGAGCACGAGGCTGGGCGCTCCAGCTCGCTGGCGCGACTGGTTGGCCAGTTGAAGCAGGTCTTGTTCGACCTGGAACTCATATTCCAGGTAGGGAATGTCGGGAGCACTCGCGGAAGCCGTCTTCAGCGTGGCGCGATGAGCGGATTGCCCGGAGCCATCCGCGGCAGCCAAATGCACCGCCGGCTGCAAGGTCATCACCCCTGTGCCCAGCGCCAATGCGAGTAGTCGTCTGGAGAACTTAAGCATCCCCGTTCGTGCCTACTGGATCCTGGGAGGGATCGTGCCCCTCAGGCCCTTTCCGCTTGAGGTTCGTTCAGGCTCAAACTATGTTGCTGGTGCTAGGCTAGAGGTTGGATAAAGACGGAAGAAGTTACCTGTGACTATTGAACTAGGGATCACTGGGGTCATTGGCCTGTTGTTTGGAGGTTTGCTTGCTTGGCTGGCGCTGCGCTCGCGTACGGCCACATTGCAAGCTCATTTGTCATTGAGAGAGAAGGAATTAGCGGCTGCAAAGGCCGATCTGGGGCGGCTTTTGGAGGATCAGAAGAAGCTGATCGAGAGCCGCGCCAGGCTGGAATCCGCACTGGAATTGGAACGAAAGGCCAGCAACGAAAAGATCGAGTTATTGACCAAAGCAGGCGAGGATCTGCAGAACGCGTTTAAGGCTCTGGCTGCGGACGCGTTGAAGAGCAATAACCTCTCTTTCCTCCAAATCGCGCAGGAGACGCTGAAACGCTTCCAAAGCGAGGCCAAGGGCGATCTGGAAGCCCGCCAAAAAGCGGTGGCGGATCTGGTAGCGCCCGTGCGTGATTCACTCACCAAAGTCGACACACAAATCCAGCAGATGGAAGTCGCGCGCGGCGAGGCGTACGGCGATCTGAAGGCCCAGGTGCAATCCCTGATCACTACGCAAAAAGAGCTGCAATCTGAAACTGGCAATCTGGTGCGCGCATTGCGGACACCCAACGTTCGCGGTCGGTGGGGAGAAATTCAGTTGCGGCGAGTGGTTGAGATCGCGGGAATGCTGCCATATTGCGATTTCGCTGAGCAGGAGACAATTTTCGGCGAGAGCGGACGGCTGCGGCCCGATCTGGTTGTGAAGTTGCCTGGTGGGAAGCATGTCGTTGTCGATGCCAAGACGCCTCTGCAGGCTTTTCTGGATGCCTTCGAAACTACTGATGAAGAGGTGCGCCGGACTTGCCTGGCAAATCATGCCCGCCAGGTTCGCGATCACATCAATACTCTGAGCAGTAAGAAATACTGGGAACAATTCGACTCAACGCCGGAGTTCGTCGTGATGTTTCTTCCGGGAGAGACCTTCTTTAGCGCCGCGCTAGAGCAGGATACGGGGCTCATCGAGCACGGAGTGCTCAGTAGAGTCATCCCCGCGTCTCCAACGACTTTGATAGCACTGCTGAAGGCGATCAACTACGGATGGAACCAGGAAAAGCTGGCACGCAATGCGCAGGAGATCAGCGCGCTCGGTAGAGAGTTGCACGAGCGTCTGCGCAAACTGGCAACCCACATCACTGGCATCGGGACGAATCTTGACCGTGCAGTGGACGCCTACAACCAGGCTGTGGGATCACTGGAAAGCCGGGTACTCGTGTCAGCGCGAAAGTTCGCCGAATTAGGGGCGTCGGTTGCCGAAGATATCCCCGAACTGGAGCCGATCGAAACGACGGCCCGGGCGCTGTCGTTTGACTGGGATGACGAGCCCACAGAGATTTCCAAAGCAAAAGTCTCTGGGTCTGGACAGTAGAGTCCGGTTTGTCTAGCCACACCGTCTGCGACGACCGATTTCATCTCGACGCACTACAATTTCCCATCTTCCGTATCTGGTAGAGCCCTTTTTTATCATCCTAATAATTGAGAAATGGCGGTGTTCGGCAGAAGGCAGCGGTTGTAAACCCATGGTTTTGTGGAAATGGAAGGCTACCGAATCCCACAGAAACATCCAAAAAGGCATAGTTGCTGTTCGAAAGTGCATCTATAATTTTGGAAGTTGCTTTATCTAAGGCACTTAGCAAGTCTGAGGCTTCGACAACGGTGGCAGTGAAGTTGCAAAGTGAGAGTTCGGGGAAGTTAACCTCCCCGGTACCTCAGCCGACTTGGGGTTCGGGCCAAAAGCGGAAGTCTATGAACCGGGAAAGCCAAGCTCGTACCCTCGCCATCGTGCTGTTCTTGCTCACGCTGGCTGCGGTGATTTTTGCCGGGTTCAACTTTCAGACAGAACGTAAAGCCACCGCACCCAATGATGGCGTGAGCTGGGTAGAGCACTCGGGCGTGCTCATAGCCGACGATGTTGAACCAGACGGCCCCGGCGCTAGAGCCGGGATAAAGCCAGGCGATCAGTTGATCGAGGTGAACGGGCAAGAAGTCAAGAACACCTCTGGCCTGGAGCGGCAGCTCTACAGCACCGGCGTTTGGCAGAAAGCCTCGTATTCGCTGGTTCGGCACTCGGTGGCGCTTGATTCCAATGTGATTCTGGAGCCTGCGAACCGCACTCTGAATAACTATCTCCGCGGGATCGCGCTGATTTATCTGGTAATCGGAGTTTATGTGCTGTTGCGGCGCTGGACTGCGCAGGGCTCAACGCACTTTTATATCTTCTGCCTGGTTTCATTCATCGCGTACTCGTTCCACTACACCGGCAAGCTGGACGCGTTCGACTGGGAAGTTTATTGGAGCAATGTCGCGGCTTGGGTGCTATTGCCGGCACTCTTCCTGCATTTTGTGCTGACGTTTCCTGAGAAAAGACAGTTCGTCAGAAACTATCCGTGGCTCCTGACGTTAATTTATGTGCCGGGCGCGATCCTGCTCGGCCTGCGCCTGGCTGCGATGCGGTTGTTGGAAGCGAGCGGCAGATTAAGCCGCGGCGTCGATCGGATGGATATTTCCTACGGCGCGGTTTTCTTTGTTTTGGCAGCGACATTCCTGTGGTACAGCTATTCAAAGGCCAGCAGCACTATTCTGCGGCAACAGTTGAAGTGGGTGACACGGGGAACGATCCTTGCCATCGCGCCTTACACCCTGCTCTATGTCCTGAACTTTGTTTTCCCGCACCGGATGGACTGGGTGCCGCAGGCACTGATCAAGCTCTCAGTGCTTTCGCTGGTGGTGCTGCCACTGACTTTTGGCTACGCTATTTTCCGCTACCGCCTGATGGACGTGGATCTGATCTTCAAGCGGGGCGTTGTATATACGCTCGCTGCGGCGACCGTCGTAGGGTTGTACTTCGGACTGGTCGCGGGTGTGGCAACGCTGGTTCATAGCCGACAACCTAACACCGGTCCGGTGGGATTAATCCTCGCGGTTGTAGTCACTGCCCTGCTGTTCGATCCAGTTCGGAAATGGATTCAAGACCGGGTCGACCATCTTTTCTACCGCACCGTCTATGACTATCGGCGCACACTGATCGAATTCGGACGCGAACTCAGCTCCGAGACGGATTTGAACGCGTTGCTCGCGTCGGTGGTGGACCGCCTTTCGCGCACGCTGGCGGTGGATCGCATCGCGATCTTCCTGCGCGCGGAAGAGGATTCCGAACAGTTCGTCTTGTCGAAGTCTATCGGCATGAATCCAACGTCGAGGCTGGATCTGACGTTTCTGAGTGCGCCTCGCCCCGGGGCCGCCGGCCACATGTTCTTCGAGAACACGCACCAGGTGTTGCGAGAGACTCATGGATCACAGGAAGCGATCGCCCGGCTCGATCTCAATTACTACATCCTTTGCCGCGCACAGCAGAAAACGGTTGCGGTGCTGGGATTGGGAAAGACCAAGAAGGGCGACTATCTGTCGAGCGAGGACGTCGAACTGCTCGAAACGCTGGGCGGGTATCTGGGGATCGCAATCCAGAATGGACGCCTCTACGCGTCGTTGCAGCAGAAGGTTGCGGAATACGAGCGCCTTAAGGACTTCAACGAGAACATTGTCGAGTCGATCAACGTGGGTGTGATGGCCCTCGACATGGAAGACCGGATCGAAAGCTGGAACGCGCAGATGGAAGTCATGTACGCCCTGCCTCGCTGGCAGGCATTGACGCAGCCCGTGCGCAGCATCTTCCCATCAGAATTTGTCGAAGAGTTCTATCGCGTGCGGCAGAACGCGGGGATCAATAACCTGTACAAGTTTCGCCTGTCGACCCCTGCGGGAGAGACACGCACTGTCAACGTTGCGATTGCGCCACTGGTGACGCGCAAGTTCCAGGTCATTGGTCGCCTCGTAATCATGGACGACATCACCGAGCGTGTGGAACTCGAGGGTCAGCTATCTCAAGCCGACAAACTCTCTTCCATCGGCTTGCTGGCCGCCGGCGTGGCTCACGAAGTCAATACACCTCTTGCGGTGATCTCGTCCTACACGCAGATGCTAGCTAAACAACTGCAGGGGGACCCCCAGAAATCAGGGCTGCTGGAGAAGATTACGCGGCAGACATTCCGCGCCTCCGAGATCGTGAACAACCTGCTGAATTTCTCACGGACAAGCGGAACCGAGTTCGCCAATGTGGATATCAACAAGGTCATCACCGACACGCTGGCGTTGCTTGAGCATCAGTTCAAAGTATCCAAGATTACGGTCGAATCGGAATTGACGCCCAATCTTTCTCCCATTCAGGGAAATCCCGGTCGGTTACAGCAGGTATTCCTGAATCTCTTTCTTAACGCGAAAGACGCGATGGCAGGTGGTGGGAAGCTGACCGTGGCTACAGCGAACGGTGAAGCGATCAGCGTGCGCGTAAGCGACACCGGTTCGGGCATCGCACCGGAGCATATTCAGCGCATTTACGACCCGTTTTTCACGACCAAGGCATCCGCGAAGGAGGGTCAGAGCCGCGGCACCGGGCTTGGGCTTTCCGTAACCTACGGCATCATCCAGGAACATGCGGGCAAGATTCGCGTCGAGAGCGACCCCGGCGCGGGCACGACGTTCGCTCTTGATTTTCCCCTGAGCAGGAAGGCAGTGCATGTCTGAAGCAGCAGTCATAACTCGCGGAGCGGTCAGCGGATCGCCGGTGGGCGGTTCGGTGCTGATCGTTGACGACGAAGCGGAAATTCGGGAGTCACTTCAGACCCTGCTGGAATTGGAAGGCTTTGAAGTCGAGACTGCCGGAACTGGCGAGGATGGCCTGTCGCAGATGGCGAACCGCCCCTTCGATCTCGTTCTGCTCGACCTGACGTTGCCGGGCCGCAACGGTATGGAGATTCTGTCGGAGATTCACTCCCACGATCCCCATTTGCCGGTCATCATGATCACTGCCTACGGCACCGTGGAGAATGCGGTGCGCGCTATGCAGTCAGGTGCCGCCAATTTCGTTCAGAAACCATGGGACAACGAAAAACTGCTGGCGGATGTCCGGGCCGCTGTGGGCAGGCGGCGCGCTGAAGAGGAAAACGTCCAGCTCAAGCGCGCCCTCAAACAGCGGTACAACTTTGAAAATATCGTGGGCAAAGGCGAGCCCATGCTGAAGATTTTCGATCTGGTCGCGCAAGTGGCGACCAGTCGCTCCACCGTGCTGTTGCAGGGAGAAAGCGGAACGGGTAAAGAAGTCATCGCGAAAGCGATCCACCTGAACTCCCCGCGCCGCGATAAGCCATTCGTTCCGGTGAATACGGGCTCGATGCCGACGGATCTGCTCGAGTCCACGCTCTTTGGCCACGTCAAGGGAGCATTCACCAGCGCCATCGCCTCGAAGAAGGGCTTGTTCGAAGTTGCCGACAAAGGCACGCTGTTCCTTGATGAGATCGCGACCATGGGCCTGGAGACCCAGGCGAAAATTCTGCGCGTGCTCCAGGATCGCCGGTTCATGCATCTAGGCGGGATTCAGGAGATACAGGTCGACGTCCGCATCATCGCGGCTACTAACATTGATCTGCGGCAGATGGTCCGGGAAGGGCGCTTCCGCGAGGATTTGTTCTATCGGCTGAATGTCATTACCGTCGAACTGCCGCCTCTACGCCAACGTAAGGAAGATATTCCGTTGCTGGTGGAGTTTTTCCTGAAGAAGTACGCGGAAGAGAACGGGCGGACTGTTCCGCGCGTGACTCCCGAAGCGCTGCGGCCGCTCATGGCCTACTCCTGGCCGGGGAACGTGCGCGAACTCGAGAATGTCATTGAGCGCGCAGTCGTTCTCTCCTCAGGCCCAGAGATCAACGTGGAATTGTTGCCCGACTCGTTGATCGGACGCGGATCGTCACTCACGTTGCACGATCCGCCGTCGGATGCGTCGCTGTTCGAAATTGTCGAAGATGTCGAGCGGCGCGTCATCACCGACATGCTCGAACGCTGCAACTGGAATCAGACTGAAGCCGCCGAGCGCTTCCACGTGCCGCTCTCTACGCTGAATCAGAAGATTCGCAGATTGAACATTGAGATCAAGAAGAAGGGGCGAGGATAAGAAAGGCCGTCAGCTTTCAGCCATCAGCTCTCAGCAAAACTAGCGGCAATCGTGACCCTGCGATCCGCCTTTCGGTTCTCCACTATTTCTCTATTCCTGCAATCAACTTGGGCGTGACGTTCTGGTTTCAGGTTCAAGCTGACGGCTGATCGCTGACAGCTTTCTCTGTTATATTGCGTTCAAGCCCTGCGCTCCCAGCATGACAGCAGGACTCGACCCGCATGGAACTGATTTCGCCCACCGAATTCGCCAAGCAGAAGGTCCTAGCGGTTCAGGAATACACTCTGCTGGCGGCTCAGTCCGTCGCCAACCTGATGCGCAAGCCGCTGTATTTCGCAGACATGGTGCAGCAGGCGGATCTGATCGGAGTGGGCTCGCTCCCAATCGTCGTGTTGACTGGATTTTTTACGGGCGGCGTATTGGCCTTGCAGACCGCCAACACTCTTCAGCGTTTCGGCTCCATCACCCTGATTGGTCAACTCGTTTCGACTTCCATGGTCCGCGAACTCGGGCCGGTGCTCACGGGCCTGATGGTTGCCGGACGGAATTCTTCCGGTATGGCTAGCGAACTTGGGTCGATGGTGGTGACCGAGCAGATCGATGCCATGCGCGCGCTGGGCACCGATCCAATGAAGAAACTGGTCACGCCGCGGGTGACGGCAACAGTTTTCATGCTGTTCTTCCTGAGCATTATTTCTGATCTCGTGGGACTGGCGGGCGGTCTGATGGTCGCCAAGCTGTTCCTCAGCCTGGACGCTCGCCAGTACTGGAACAATGCGTGGCAGGTTCTGGTCTTCGAAGACGTTTTCATGGGGCTGCTGAAACCGACTTTGTTCGGGTTCATCATCGCGACGATAGGATGCTATTACGGAATGACTGCGCGCGGCGGAACGCAGGGTGTAGGCCGGGCCACCACGCAAGCCGTAGTAGCTGCGTCCGTGCTGATTCTGGTCACTGATTTCTTCGTGACCAAGCTGTTGATTTCGGTGCTGAGTTTTCATTAACTATGTCGTCGCTACTTATCCAGCGCCCGACCGACCTCCCGACCCCGCGGCCTGGCGCTGCTGTTGTCTTCGAGGACGTCCATCTCTCTTTTGAAGACAAGCCGGTTCTGCGGGGCGTCTCCTTCAAGTTGCCCTTAGGCGAGACCAAGGCTCTGTTTGGGGTTGCTGGTGCGGGTAAGAGCACCATCTTGAAGCTCGCGCTTGGGCTCTTTCCGCCTGACTCCGGGCGAATCACCGTTCTCGGCAACGAAGTCACACAACTTCCAGAGCAGGAACTCTTCCCCATGCGGGCCCACCTGGGAATGGTGTTTCAGGAGAGTGCGCTCTTTGACTCGCTCACAGTACGCGAGAACGTGGCTTACCGTCTCATGGAAGAGCACGGGATTTATGACGATGAGATTGACCGGCGGGTGCGCGAAACATTGCGCTTCGTAGAACTGGAACACACTCTCGATCTCGATCCTGCCGAACTCTCGGGAGGCATGCGCCGGCGGGTGGCGATTGCGCGGGCGATTATCACACAGCCGGAGCTGCTGCTCTATGATTCGCCGACGGGCGGACTCGATCCAGTCACTTCCAACACGATCATTGAGTTGATCATGAAGCAGCGCGACGTCTATCGCACGAGCTCACTGCTGGTTACGCACCGCCTGCAAGATGCCTTCACGATGGCCACCCACGAGTTCGATCAGAAGACCAATACGCTTCGCGTGCTGCCGCGCGGCCAGTATTGTGACGTTCCCATGAGCTTCCTGATTTTGCGCGATGGGAAAGTGACGTTTGACGGTGACATCAGGCAGTTGGCGACTACGAAGGACGAATACATCCGCGAATACATCTCCTGATCTATCATGCCCGCGCCAAGGCTTGCTCCAAACCAA
>QIAL01000064.1:12377-19630 GCA_003225535.1 Acidobacteriota bacterium
CGGAGAGTAATTGTCGATGGACCAATCTTTCTCCAAGGTAGGGGGCTTGTGGTGGTAGAGATTGTCGAGCATCTGCATGCCGACGAAAGCCATGGTGTAGGGCTTCTGCGAGATCGTAGCTGCTATGACGCCCTTCTGGATCCAGTCGAGCGTCTCCTGATCGGTGTCCATGGCGATAACGGCCTTTCCCGTGACGTGATAGCTGTTGAGAACGCCCGCCACTTCCTTGCCTGACTGCGCTTCCAGGCAAACGAAGCCATCGACCTTATCGCGCTCCTTGCCGACGATTTGTGTCGCCGTGTCAAACGCAATTCGCGGGTCGCCCTGAATGTCGACGACGCGTGTGATCTTGATGTCAGGGGTCTTCGCGAGCGCGTCCCTGTAGCCGCGCAAACGATCCTGCAGGTTTTGTTGGTCGGGCATGGTGAAGACTACGACGTTGCCCTTGCCCCTGAGTTCCTTCGCCAGGCGCTGCCCACCGGTGAATCCGGCCTGGTAGTTGTTGGTGCCGATGAAGAACAAGCGCTTGCTCGAGGGCGCGTCGGAATCCACCGTAATAACGGGAATTCCGGCTCCCAACGCTTTATCGATGCTGTCTTTAAGCACTGCCGGATCGGCAACCGAGATTAGAATTCCAGTTGCCTTTTTCTGGACGGCGTCATCCAACGCATCGCGCTCGGCCTTGGGATCGTAATTCTGTGGGCCGACGAAATCGAAACGCACTCCCTTGTATTGCGCTGCCGCGTTCGAAAAGCCAGTGCCTGCCGTCTTCCAATAGGGCAGCTGCAAATTGGTGGAGACTAGAATGAAATACTCGTCGGATGTGTGCGCGCTGCCGCAACTCAGAAGCACAACCGATAGCGCGGCGACTGCGGTGGATTGGAGAATCCTATGCACGCGGAGCATCGTATCCTCCTTTGGAAATGATCACAGGAAAGTGACAATTTTCGGCGAGTGGATTGTAAACGAGCAGTCAAGAGAAGGCTAGGTCTAGCGCAGGGCTTTGTCGAGCAAACCCGAAATCACCGATGCATCGACCTCTCCCGACGAATTGTAGAGTGGGGTGCCCACGTTGTCGAGCACCACCACGTGGGGGATGTAGCCGGTGTAGTATTTTTTCTTCAGTTCGTCCTGCGAAGGCGACAAGTGGCGATCGAGATCGATGATCACAAACTGAACTGCATCTTTGTACTTGTTGTATAGCTCGACCGTGCGTCGCGCCTGACGCTTGGAGTTGTAGCAAGCCTCACCGTACAGGATGACATACGCAGGCTTGCCGGCAATGAAACCCGCGTCCATGTGCTCGCCGGTGATCAGAGGCCCATCCTGGCTGTCGCTGGTGTAGTCGAGTTTCGAATTCAACTTCAAATGATCTCCAGCGAATGCGAGCGCCGAAAGGGCAATCCACGAAATAATGATCGATTGAAGTTTCATCGGGATCTCCGTCCTTCTTCCGGAATCAGATGACGTTGACGGAGAAAAGTTACATCGGCTACGAGCTTACACTCCAACCGGGAAAGGCTTCGTGTGCGTGGTAGCTTTTCTCGACGATCCGGCAAAGCGGCCTTGCAACAAAGACATCAGCCCTGTGTACCAATACCCCAGGACAAAGAGCAGCAGGAATGGAACGGTGATGTAATTCTCGTTCTCGACTGCATAGTAGACCGTGAGTGCGAAATATGTGCCGATCAACAACTCGACCCAGGGAACCCATCCCAGGCGCTTGCGGTATTTCGTGGCGCCGATTCTGTCCTGCTTGTTCACGACGCTGTACTTTGGCGTGCGTGCGAATGCGCTTTGCTTGCCGATCAGGGCCTCGATCACGGCTTTGGTGTTCGTGATGGTCAGTCCGATACCGAGCGCCATCAGAAAAGGCAAGTACAAGAGCGCCCGCGGCCAGCTCCGGGGAAACAACTCGCGCTGCGAGACCAGATAAAAACTCGATATCGAAAATGTCGATGCCATGAAAAGTGGCAGGTCGATATAGAGCATCTGGAACCATCCCTGATAAAAACGGATGATCATGGCAGGCAGGAGCAGCACAGAAAGCATGATCATCAGTGGGTAGCTGATGTTTGCCGTCAGGTGGTACCAAGCCTCGATTTTGGTATGCAGCGGAGCGTCGCTCTTCAGGACACGAGGCAGAATCTTCTTACCCGTCTGAATCAGTCCCTTGGCCCAGCGAGCCTGCTGGGTTTTGAAGGCCGTCATTTCGACCGGAAGCTCAGCGGGACATTCGACGTCCTGCAGATAAATAAATTTCCATCCCTTGAGCTGTGCACGGTAGGAGAGATCTGTGTCCTCGGTGAGCGTGTCGTGCTGCCAGCCCCCGGCTTCATCAATCGCGGCGCGGCGCCACAGGCCGGCGGTGCCGTTAAAGTTGAAGAATAGTCCTGTACGCGCCCTGCCCGAGTGCTCGAGCACGAAGTGGCCGTCGAGCAGGATGGCTTCGACCTCGGTCAAAAAAGAATAGTTGCGGTTGAGATGAGTCCATCGCGTTTGCACCATCCCGATCTTCGGATTGGTGAAGTGATGGATAGTTCGCATTAAGAAATCTTCGGGCGGAGTGAAGTCGGCATCGAAGATGGCTACGAATTCGCCCTTCGCGGAGCCCAGGCCTTCCGCCAGTGCGCCTGCTTTGAATCCGTGCCGGTTGGTGCGGTGGTGATAGCTGATGGGATGGCCCAAAGCCGCATATCGCTCAACAAGTCCACGCGCCACATCAACGGTCTCATCGGTTGAATCGTCGAGCACCTGGATGTCGAGCTTCTCTCGCGGATAATCGAGCTTGCAAACAGCCTCCAGCAAACGCTCGATCACATACTGCTCATTGAAGATCGGCAACTGCACGGTGATGCGTGGCAGGTCCTCAAAGCGGGCGGGCGGCTCAGTGGTCCGGTTCTTCTGATGCTTGTAATAGAGGTAGACCAGGACGTAGCGGTGAGCTCCGTATCCGGCAAGCAGAACCAGCACGATGAAGTACGGCACCAGCAACGCCACGTCGAAAGCGTTAGCGTGGTAGAGGCCCCGAAACGTGGTATCGAGAAAGTGCTGCCGGATATACGGACCAATACCCTTTGGCGCAGTGAACGCCGCAAGGTGCGCAGTCAGGGTCAGATCAGTCATCAAGCCGGCGTCCCGGTAAGGAACAAGTATTCTACCGGATTGATGACCGCAGCAGACCGACGCCCAGAGTCAGTACTCCGGCGGCGAGAGATGCCGCGCCCGCGTAGATGAGAACGACAAATCCGTTGGGCTGCACGGCCGCCGGAGAGGTCATCGACAGAAAAAACCCCGCCGGAAGCAAAATTGCGGCGAGGGGTACTCCGATGCGCGCCAGCCACAAAAGCGGCTCAGGCAGCGTCGCGCTGTCGGCCAGAATCTGGCAAATCAGCGATAGGATCACGAAGACGCCAGCATGAGCGTGGCCAGCGCGGAAGAAATTCTGGCGCAGGGCGTTGTCCATGTAGTGGCTGTTGCGATCGACCAGCGACGTCAGCAGAAAGTAGCCGCCGTACTGAATCGTGGGAATGGCGAGCAAGATAATTCCTGCCATGGTTCTGGCTTCCCGAGTCATGCAAGCCTCCAGGTCCACCCTTGTCTCCGCGTGTTTGTGGAAACAGGGTGGGCATTCCAATTTTTTAACTGGCGAGATTATTGATTCTGTGTGACCTGTGACGTTTCGGGCACGATAAACGCATCCACACGCAGCCCGTCCGGCAGGTGCGACCCAGGGTCGAGTTCAACCAGTGTCTCGAGAATCTTGGTGTCTACCTTTTCCGTAGGTTCGTCGGTACGGACGTTTTTTTGGCCCTAACTGCTGGCCAACACGCACTACATGTCCCCAGAACTTCTGGGTGCCAAAGGCGTCGGCGGTAACGTAGGCTCGCTGGCCTATATTCACTTTGCTGACGTCGGTCTCATCGACATCGACGCGAACACGCAACGCCTTGCGGTCGCCGATCGTCAAGACGGGATCGGGAACCGTCGAGGAATTGGAGACACTCTCACCGCTGCGGTGATGCTTGCGCAATATAGTGCCGTCAATGGGAGACCGGATAAAAGTCTTGTCATAGCGGGCCTGCGCCTCGTCGAGTTGAGCTTGCGCCAGTTGGAGGTCGGCTTCCGCCAACGATTGGTCTTCTTCCCGCGCACGGTCATCGACGAGAGCATGCTGCTGCACAGCAGCCTCGTACTTTGCTTGAGCCACGTCGGCCTCGCGTGCGTATCGTTCCAGTTCCTCTCGTGATACGACTCCCGCCGAGAACAACTCCTGGCGGCGGTGTAATTCCGACTTGGCATTTTCAGTGACAGCTTTGGCTTCGTTCACGGAAGACCGTGCTTCATCGCGCTCCTGGCGACGGGCGCCGTTGATCACTTTGCGCAAGACGGCCTGCTTTGCGATGACATTTGCCCGCGCGGATTCGACCTGCGCGCGGTAATCGGCGTTCTCCAACTCCGCGAGCACCTGGCCGCGTTGGATCGCGTCGCCTTCTTCGACATTGACCGACTTAAGCCGCCCACTCAGTTCGGAACCTATCTTGATATCTTCCGAAGATGGCTCAACGCGACCGGGGCCAGCAATCATGCGCGGTGTGTTACGAGCTGACGCGCTTGCGGGACTCAATTCATGCGTCCGCCGCGAGGCGACTACCAGTGATGCGGTCAGAAGAAAAATGCCAAGGCCAACGATTAAGGTCACGCGGCTCTTCAGAGTCTGAAACAAAAAGCTGCTCATACAATTCTCCACTTCCCTAGGTTCGAACAATGTTCTAAACCAAGCCACTCGCGGCCTGGGGCAGGTTATGCGCCAAAACTCCAGGAGGCACCTTATCCGCCTCGCTTCGGTTGGCAATGGCTCCGTCTTCAATCCTTACGATGCGATCGGCAAAATTCAGTACGCGTGAGTCATGGGTAACGATCACGACAGCGCGTTGACGCCTGTGGGCTAGTTCGCTCATCATCTCCATCACATTTCGACCGGTATGCGAATCGAGCGCTGCCGTCGGTTCGTCCGCTAGAATGATTCCGGGATCTCCAGCCAGTGCCCGCGCAATAGCCACACGCTGCTTCTGACCCCCGCTCAGGTCGGCAGGAAAAGCGCCATACTTTTCACTTAGACCGACTTGTTCCAGTAGTTCCTGCGATCGCCTTTTGGCTTTTGCCGTCGAGACACCCTTCAAATCGAGCATCAGTTCGACGTTTTCTCCCGCGGTCAACGTAGGAAACAGGTTGAATCCCTGAAATACGAAGCCAATGTGCTCGAGCCGCAGAGCAGGCAACTGCTTCTCACTGAGCCCGACCACTTCCCTTCCCGCCACGCGCACGCTTCCGGAAGTTGCGGTCAGAATGCATCCCATGATGGAGAGCAGCGTGGTCTTGCCACTGCCGGACGGCCCCATCAGCATCAACAACTCTCCCGGATGTACGTCCAGGTCGACGCCACGAAGGGCCAGAGTCCCGGTCGCGCCTTCATCGTAATTCTTCGTGAGCTTTTGAACCGTGATTGCAGACTGCATATTCGACTCCATTTGATCTTCCTCCGGGTGCTCCGTGGTCACGGCATTTAACTCACCCCAGAGGACACAGAGGGACACAGAGAAAACGTTCCTCACCCCTTGAAGACCATCGCGGGATCGATCCTGGTCACCTTGTTAATTGAAACCAGCGCTGCCCCCACGCACATCAGCAGCGTAAGAAAAAACATGCCCACAGCCATCGACGGCGGCATCAGGATCGCCGCACCGCCCTTCTGACTTCCATGCACCACGAAGACGCTGACGATCATCCCCAGCACGTAACCAAGCACGGCTGCAATTGCCGCCTGTTTCATGATGACTTTGTAGACGTAGCTGTTCGGCGCGCCCATAGCTTTCAGCGTGCCGTATTCGCGGATGTGGTCGACGGTCGTCGCATAAATCGTCTGCGCCACGACTACGAATCCAACCACCAATCCAAGGACCGCAGCGATTAGAACTGCGACTCCCGCGCCGGTGGTGAACATCCAGTAAAACGTCGTCATGCGGCTGAACTCGCTAGTCTTGAAGACCTCGACATCCTTCACGCCGTTCAGCAGATCACGACGCACTTGCTCAAGAGTCGCTCCCGGCACAACCTTCACCAGGATGAACATCGTCTGGTCTTCACGCAGTCCGGTATAGTTCTGGGCGTTCTTGAATGTCGTGAAGACGTAGGGAGAAGTCGTGAACGAACGAATGCCGCGCGTGAAGCCCACCACGCGGGCGCGGTGGCCTCCGATCTCAAAGACTTCACCGATGCCCTGCACGCCCAGCTTCTGCTTATAGAGTTCGTCAAGAATCACGGCATCGGGAGACTTAAGATCTTCGACGCTGCCCTGTACCAGGTTCCAAGGGCGCTCCATCGGGTCATCCACATTGATCCCGACGATCTGCACTGAGTCCTGCCCACCGTCGTGGCGCTTCCACTGCGTCCAGCGAGCGATGAGTTTCTGCGCATCGGCGACGCCCGGCACTGCCCGCACCTGATTCAACTTGCGCTCGCTGAAGGCCACGCCTTGTTCCACATAAGGCACGTTCTTAGATGTGATCCAGAGGTCGGCGCCCGAGTGATCGATCAGATTCGAAGTCGCGGTCGTAAATCCGAGAAACAATCCCAACTGGACGACTATCAAAACCACCGAAAAAACGATGCCTGTCAGCGTTACGGTGAGCCGCACTTTGTCGTGAAAGAGATTTCTTTGTGCTAACGGAGGCATGCTACTTCCCTTCTCCGCCGCCCTGGCGAATGAGTCCGCGCAGCGTAACGTCCGGCATCATCTCGGCCCGGTCCTGCAACGGGCGCCACTCCACCCACGGGTCGCACCCTTTGGCGATGTGTAGTGAGATCACTCCATGCACAGATGCCCACAGCGTCTGGGAAATCAGCTCGGCGTCGGTTAGCTCTTCGCGGAAGCAGCCCGCATCGATCGCCTGCTGCACTGCCCACTTCAGGAAGGCATAGGCATCCATCTCGGGATTGCCCATCATTTCGCGATCCTCCTCATCCGGCTCGTGCGGCGGGTGAGGGGTCATGAACATGAACCTGTAGTGATTGGGATATCGCGTGCCAAACTCGATATAGATCGCACCGATCTGTTTCAGTCGCTCAATCGGATCCGTCGACATGACTGAACTCTGGAAGACCTCAGCCAGGCGCGCGTAATCCTGGTGGCAGAGCTCGCGAAAGAGTTCCTGCTTGTCCGCAAAGTGGACGTAGATCGCGGTCGGCGAGTA
>QIAL01000065.1:0-11436 GCA_003225535.1 Acidobacteriota bacterium
CTGCGCAGCGTCGTGAAGAAGAAGAACGACATCGCGGTGCTCGATGCGGTCATCGCCGGACGCCGCGCCCAGGTAACGAACATCTCCGACGATCAGCAGCGTCTCCGGGAGAACATGAAAGCGCTGAAAGGAAGTGCGGAGGAGAAGGCGCTGATCGAGCGCTACGTCCGCGAACTCAATGAGCAGGAAGATCGCGTCCAGACGCTACGGAAAGAAATCACCGAAATGCAGCAAAAGCGGGACGCAGCGCAGAGCGCCCTGACCACGATGATTGAAAACCTGCAGATGGAGGCCACCCTTTAGATTGCAGATTGATGATTTCAGATTGCGGATTGAAAGCCCAGGCTCGCTGAAATCTGAAATCTATCTTCCCGCCTTCGGCCCCGCGGCCTTCACCTCGGGCGGCGCGTCGAAGTTCTCGAAGTTCTTGGCGAAGCGATTGCGCAGATCCTCCGCGGCTTTGTCGTACGCCGCTTTGTCGGGCCAAGCATTGCGCGGGTTCAGTACTTGCGGCGGTACTCCGTGGCAGAACTTCGGGATGCTGAATCCGAACGTGGGCTCAATTTCGAAATCCTGGCGAATCAGTTCTCCTTCTACCGCTGCATCCACCATGGCCCGCGTGTAGGGAATGCTCATACGCCGGCCCACACCATACGGCCCACCCTGCCAGCCGGTATTCACGAGCCAGCACTGCGCGTTGTGGTCCCGCAGTCGGCGCCCGAGCATCTCCGCGTACGTCTTAGGTGGCAGTGGTAGAAACGGCGACCCAAAGCACGTGGAGAACGTCGCCGTCGGTTCCTTCACGCCCGCTTCGGTTCCCGCAACTTTTGCAGTGTAGCCCGACATGAAGTGATACATCGCTTGCTCCGGCGTCAGCTTCGAAATCGGAGGCAGAACGCCAAACGCATCCGCCGTCAGGAACACAACATTCTTCGGATGCCCGCCGATCCCAGGAATCACTGCGTTGTCAATAAATTCCACCGGATACGCCGCCCGCGTGTTCTCTGTCTTGCTATCGTCATTGTAGTCAGGAATTCGCGTGTGTGAATCGAGCGTGACGTTCTCCAGAACGCAGCCGAATCTCAGAGCATTCCAGATCTGCGGCTCATTCTGCTTCGACAACTTGATGCACTTGGCGTAGCACCCACCCTCAAAGTTGAACACGCCATCGGCACTCCATCCGTGCTCGTCGTCGCCGATCAGATCGCGCGACGGATCCGCCGACAGCGTTGTCTTGCCCGTTCCCGACAAGCCGAAAAACAGCGCGCTCACACCGTTGTGCCCGACGTTCGCCGAGCAGTGCATCGGAAACACATTCCGCGGCGGCAGCAGGAAATTCATCACGCTGAAAATCGATTTCTTCATCTCGCCGGCATACGAGGTCCCGCCAATCAACACCGTGCGCCGCATGAAATTCAGCAGAATGAAAACTTCGGAATTAACTCCGTCGCGTTTCGGATCAGCCTTGAATTCCGGCGCAGAGATAACCGTGAATTCAGGATGATGGCTCCTTAACTCTTCCGGTGTCGGCCGCAGGAACAACTGCCGCACAAAGAGGTTGTGCCACGCGTATTCATTCACAATCCGTACAGGCAATCGGTACGCCGGATCGGCTCCGCAAAATAAATCCTGCACGTAAAGCTCTCGCCCTCGCAGGTGCTCCATCACTCGCGCATAGAGTGCATCGAACTTCTCTGGTTCAAATGCAGCGTTCACGGCACCCCAGGCTACGGTATGCGCCGTCATCTCATCCTTTACGACGAATTTGTCTTTCGGAGACCGACCGGTGCGGTTCGTATATCCGACAATCGCGCCATTGGATGCCAGTTTCGCTTCATTGCGCCGGATGGAGTGCTCCACCAGAAGTGCCGGGGACAGGTTGAAGTACGTTCGGCCTTCGCTCAGCAACTCGGCTACGTCGCTGACGTGCATGGTTGTAGCCATGGGGGAACTCTCCTGGGAAGAGGCAAAATGGGACACGAAGCCAAAAACGTTCTATTCTGCCTCAAAAACGTTGGCCTTGCCAAGGAACCGGGTCACACTCCCGCTCCTTTCCTCAAGCAAAACGATATTGTTGTTGATTGAAAGTATCACTCAAGACAGATGCGATTAAGCCCGCCAAGAGTTGTCGTAGAGACGTGGCTTGCTACGTCTCTGCCGGCGCATCCTCAGAAGTGTGGGGGCTCTGCAGCTATTCGGAAGTTTTGTAGTCGCATGCCGTGCGGCAAGGCTCGCAATAGAAGAGCCCGTCATTGCAAAGGCGCACGTCAATCACGGACTGGCACAAACAACAATACTTCTCACACTGGCAATCCCTTTCGGATTGCTCGCACTGCGCGCAGCGATATTTGGCGGTCCCGGTGCTGGTGCTCATGAAGCTACTGTAACGCTCATCGGTGAGGGACGGAATGTGACATCGGTAACAAACAAGGGGTCAGGGGTCAGAGGTCAGGGGGCAGGAATGACTAAGCACTTGGTTGGCGAGCGATCGTAATCCGATGACAATTCGTAGTAAGAAATATCTGGCACTGCTGCCTCCTCGCCCAACTTCCCCTTGACCCCTGGCCCCTGAGCCCTGCTCCCCGTACCCTATAATTCCAACCAATGACTTTCCAACATCTTCTGGATGGCGCCGAGTTCCTTAGCCAAAGCGGAAACCCGGACGTCACCGGTGTGGAATACGACTCGCGCCGGGTGAAGCCAGGATCGGTTTTTGTAGCGATGCACGGCGAGAGTTCCGACGGGAATCGTTTCATTGATCAGGCGATTCAGGCAGGAGCCGTTGCCATCGTTACCGACTCTCCCGCGGAAAAACCGCGCGAGGGAGTCGCATGGGCCTTAGTTCCTCATGGGCGCCGAGCGCTGGCCCGCATCAGCGAAAACTTTTACAAGCGTCCTGCCGAGCGGGTCGCCGTCACAGGAATTACTGGCACCAACGGCAAGAGCACAACAGCCTTTCTCATTGAGTCGATTCTCTCTGCCGCCGGCCGCAAGAGTGCATTGATCGGCACCATCGAATATCACGTTGCCGGCAAAATCTATCCCGCGCCTCACACCACTCCGGAAGCATTGGAACTGGCGCGCCTTTTCCACGAGGCCCTAGGCCAAGGCGCCACCGACGCTGTCATGGAAGTGTCCTCCCACGCGCTCGCCCAGCAACGCGTTTTCGGTGTGCCCTTCGATGTCGGTGTCTTCACGAACCTGACGCGCGACCATCTCGACTATCACAAGACAATGGAAGAATACTTCCACGCCAAGCGTGTACTTTTCGAAGGCTGCGGGACCGATCCTCCTCGTGCCGTTGTCACCAATCTTGATGATGAATACGGATCGCAATTAGCCGGCTTCAGCCGCAAGCGCAGCCGCACCGTACTGACCTACGGCTGGGACCGCGGCGACTTCCACGCTGACAAAACCGAAATCACGCCTCGCGGCACTCGCTTCGACATGGTCACTCCCAGTGAGAAACTCGCCATCTTCTCCCCGCTCATCGGGCGCGTGAACGTATACAACATCTTGGCGGCAGCGGCAGCCGCCTTCGCTCGCGGTTGTTCGACCGAAGCGATTTCTCGCGGCGTTGCCACACTGACTCATGTCCCCGGCCGATTTCAACGCGTCGACAGTGGCCAGCCCTTCACCGTTGTCGTGGACTACGCCCACACCGACGACGCGCTTCGCAATCTGACGACTCTCGCTCGCGAGTTTGTTTCGCGCAGCGGTGCAGGCGGGAGAGTCATCACGATGTTCGGCTGCGGCGGCGATCGCGATCGCGCCAAGCGCCCCCTGATGGGAGAGGCCGCCGGTCGTGGCAGTGACTTCGTCGTGCTAACGTCCGACAATCCGCGCAGCGAAGATCCCCGAGCCATCATTAACGATGCCCTGGTCGGTCTGCAGAAGACCGGCACGAAATACGTTGTCGAAGTCGATCGGCGCAAGGCGATTGGCCTCGCCATCGGCGAAGCACGTCCTGGAGACATCGTCCTGCTAGCGGGTAAAGGTCATGAGAAGGTGCAAGTCACGCGCGAAGGTTCTAATCCATTCGACGATGTAGATATGGCAAAAGAAGTTCTGCGCGCCTCCGGATTCGATAATGTGTAGCGCCGGCATCCTTCGGCTTCGCTCAGGTCAGGCTCTGCTGGCTGTCGCGAAGGCGTCTCGACCTCGCACCCGGCAGCATTCTCACTGCCGCGAGTAAGGAAGACTGAATGAAACTGCCGCTCTCAAAAATCGCCGATTTTATCTCCGCGCCCGGCGATTTTCCCCGCGAAGAACTCGCGCTCGGATATTCCATCGACTCCCGCACCGTGAACCCCAGCGAACTCTTCTTCGCCGTCAAAGGTGAGCGCCTCGACGGCCACGATTTTGTCGACGCTGCTCTGCAACGCGGCGCGATATCAGCGGTTGTACGCAAAGATCAATGGCACCGCTTCTCCGGCAACATGAAGTTGCTGCCCGTCGATGACACCCTGATCGCTCTGCAAACTCTCGCCACTGCCGTCCGCAAGCTCTGGGGAAAGCCCTTGATTGGCGTCACTGGTTCGGCTGGCAAGACCACAACCAAGGAAGCCATCGCGCACGTACTTGCCTCCAAATTCCGCGTGCTGAAATCGGAAGGGAACTTCAACAATCATTTCGGCTTGCCGTTGATGCTGCTGAAACTCGAACCTGAGCACGATTTGGCGGTTATCGAAATGGGCATGTCGCACGCCGGAGAAATTCGCGCCTTGGGCAAAATCGCTAATCCTGACATTGGCGTCGTCACCAACGTTGCACCCGTGCATCTGGAATTCTTCGATTCTCTCGCAGGGATAGCTCGCGCGAAATATGAGCTGATTGAATCGCTTCCCTCGGCCGGAACAGCCGTGCTCAACGCGGATGATGAATACGTCTCCCAATTCGGCCGCGACTTCAGGGGCAGAGTCATTAAGTACGGAACCACCGCTGCGGCAGATGTCTCGGCCCAGAACGTGCAATCGAAAGGCGCGGATGGTTCCGAGTTCGATGTCGTTGTCGCCGGAACTCGTGAGCACACACCCTTACCGCTGGTTGGAGAACACAATGTTCTCAATGCGCTCGCCGCAGTTTCGGTCGCGATCGCCTGCGGCATGAAGATTTCCGATGCCGTCGCTGCTCTCGCGACGCTGAAACCGGCCGACAAGCGCGGGCAGGTTCTCCAGTTGGGTAACATCACCGTCATCAACGATTGCTACAATTCCAATCCGAAGGCGCTCAGTGCCATGGTCGACGCTCTCTCTGGGATGAAGGCAGCGCGACGCATCGTGGTCGCGGGTGAGATGCTCGAACTTGGCCCGCAAGGTGAAGCCCTGCATCGCGAGTCCGGAAGTCACATGGGCGAGAAGAAGATCGATGTGCTCATCGGTGTTCGCGGCCTGGCACACGCCTTGGTCGATGGTGCAAAGCAAGCAGGCACGCGCGCCGAGTTTGTCGCCACGCCAGAAGAGGCAGGAGAGTGGTTGGCGCGAGAGACACGCGATGGAGATGTGGTTTTGCTGAAAGCTTCTCGCGGCGTAAAACTCGAAAGAGCCTTGGAGACTTGGCAGGCAAAGCGCGACGGGCACTGAAAAATATCCATTTACTCAACGTAATAGCTGAAGGCTGACGGCGGAAAGCTGACGGCTGCATTCGGAGGCTGATTGCTCTACTGGCTGCTGTTCCTGAAGCTGCAACACTACGTTGCGCCCTTCCGCATTTTCCGCTATGTCACCTTCCGCACGGCCTTCGCCAGCCTCACCGCGCTTTTCACCGCGCTGATTGTGGGACCGCTCGTCATCGGCCGCCTGCGTGATTTCCAGATCGGCCAGTACATTCGTGAAGAAGGCCCAAAAGCTCATCAGAAGAAAGCCGGCACGCCCACTATGGGAGGCCTGCTGATCGTTATCGCCATTATCGTCCCCACATTGCTCTGGGCCGATTTGAGCAATCGCTTCATCTGGATCGCCGTATTCTCCACCGTCGCCTACGCGGCCATCGGATTCACCGACGATTACACCAAGGTGACGCATCGCCGCAACCTCGGTCTGACCGCGCGCGCGAAGCTTGGACTGCAGCTCGCCACCGGTCTTGTGATCGCGTCCATGCTGATCGCCATGCAGACCTACAATATGTATTCGACGAAGCTGATCGTGCCTTTCTTTAAACAGTTCCATCCCGATCTGGTAGTTTCGAATCTCGAGCGCTATCCCCATCTTTGGCCTCTCGCGTTCCTGCCGTTCATGGTGTTCGTGACGTTGTTGATTACCTTCTCCAGCAATGCAGTGAATCTGACGGATGGTCTCGATGGTTTGGCGATCGGGTCCACAGTGATTGCTGCCGGAGCTCTAACGGTGCTGACCTACGTCAGCGGCCACGCAACCTTTGCCACGTATCTGGAGTTGCAGCGCATGCCCCAGGTTGCCGAACTGACGATCTTCTGCGGCGCCATGGTCGGCGCGTCGATCGGTTTTCTCTGGTACAACGCCCATCCCGCAGAAGTCTTTATGGGCGACGTCGGCTCGCTCGCTCTCGGCGGCGCGATTGGCACGGTGGCTGTCATGATCAAGCAGGAATTGCTGCTGCCGTTCATCGGCGGTGTCTTCGTGATCGAGGCGTTATCGGTGATTCTGCAGGTCGGTTCCTACAAGCTGCGCAAGAAACGCATCTTCAAGATGGCCCCGCTGCATCATCATTTCGAGCTGATGGGATGGTCAGAATCAAAAATCATTGTGCGTTTCTGGATCGCGTCGCTGATCTTCGCGCTCTTCGCCCTGACGACGCTGAAACTGAGATAGAACCCACGGATCTTCACGGATAGGAGCTTTGAGTCGTTTCTTGGTTATCCGTGGAAATCCGTTGGATCCGTGGCCAAAGATTTTTGTTTTCTCCGTGTCTCTGTAACTCTGTGGTGAAATAGGGTTAGATGGAACTGAACGGAAAGCGCGCATTAGTGGTTGGTCTCGGGAAGTCCGGGGTGGCGTCCGCCCTGTTCATGAAGGCGCACGGCGCCCGAGTCACCGTCTCTCGCACCAAGAGCGGCGACGAACTCCGCCATGAAATTCCGGTCCTGCTCGATCATGGCATCACGGTCGAAACCGGGGGCCATGGCGACCGCACCTTTCGCGGCCAGGACCTGATCGTGGTCAGCCCGGGCGTCCCTGTGGATGCGCCCCCTCTGGTGCAGGCCCGTTCGCTGGGTGAAATGGTAATCGGTGAAATCGAGTTGGCGGCTCAGTTTTTGCCCGGCCCCATCGTCGCCATCACCGGATCAAACGGCAAAACAACCACGACGACACTCATGGGCGAGATCATGACGGCTGCCGGTGTTCCAACGCTTGTCGGAGGCAACATCGGCACTCCCGCCATCTCGCTGGCTGAACGCGCGAAGCCCGAGACTGTTGTCGTTCTCGAAATTTCGAGCTTCCAACTGGAGACGGTGCAGACTTTCCGCCCGAAGATTGCCGTCGTGCTAAACGTAACGCCTGATCACCTGGATCGCCATCGCACGTTTGAGATTTATACGGATGCCAAGGCCAGAATTTTCGAGAACCAGCAGGGAAGCGATTTCGCGGTCCTCAACGCAGACGATCCGAACTGTGTCGCGATGGGTGCTCGCACTCGCGCGCAGGTCTTCTGGTTCAGCCGACAAAAAGAAGTGCAGCAGGGCGCATGGGTGCGCGACGGCAACGTCGTCTTCCGTGATTCCAATGGTCAACGCGAAATTCTTCAAGTCTCCGAGATTCCGCTCAAGGGCGTGCACAATCTCGAGAACGTCCTGGCCGCCGTCTGCTCTGGTCTGCTGATGGGATGTGCGCCCGAGAAAGTCCGCCAGGCCGTGCGCGACTTCAAGGCGGTCGAACACCGCTTGGAGTTTGTAGCCACAATCGCTGGCGTCGACTACTACAACGATTCGAAGGCAACGAATGTCGATGCGACGATCAAGGCTCTCGAATCCTTCCCGGCGAACATCCACCTGATTCTCGGCGGCAAGGACAAGGGCAGCGACTACACCGTGCTCAACGATCTGATCCGCCAGCGCGTAAAAGTCGTGTACACCATCGGGGCGGCGGCCACCAAGATCGAGTCCCAAGTCAAGGGTGCAGATATCGTGCACGCCGAAACCCTGGAAAATGCTATCCGCAAAGCGAACGCCACAGCTCAGGCCGGGGACGTAGTCCTGCTCGCACCCGCGTGCGCCAGCTTCGACCAGTTCAAGAACTACGAGCACCGAGGGAAGATTTTCAAGGACATCGTCGCCGCACTGGCGACCGCAAAGGTGTGAACCACGTACCATTCTCAGGGTGTCTCCGTGCCTCTGTGGTGAACTGACCCCGCCCGAACCAAAACAATCAACAGTCAAACTTCAACAATCAACAATCTCATCTCCGCTCCGTGGTGAAATAAGTGTCCCATGGCCAAGCGTGTCAGTGTCGATCGGTGGCTGTTTACGGTCACAATGCTGTTGGTATTCCTCGGCCTCGTCATGGTGTTCTCGGCCTCCGCGGTCATGGCGCGCGAGCGTTTCGGATCGCCTTACGCTTTCCTGTCAAAGCAGTTGATCTGGGCCGTCGCCGGACTCGTCGCGATGGTCGTCACCATGCGCCTGGACTACCGCCGCTACAAGCATCCCGCGCTGGTTTTCTCGCTGATGGGCCTGACCACCCTGCTCCTGATCTCGGTCTTCTTCCTCGATCGCTCGCACAACACCCATCGATGGATTCACGCCGGGGGATTTTCCCTCCAGCCTTCCGAACTCGCCAAGCCGGTGTTGATCCTGTTCCTCGCTTACTTTCTCGAAGGCCGTGCAAAGGCCATCGATGACGTACGCAACACTCTGCTGCCAGCCGCCGCGCCAGTGCTCGTTCTTCTGGGGCTCATCGTCCTGGAACCCGATCTCGGCACTGCCATCGCTTGCGCCGGAATCGCCGCCTGTGTGTTTTATGTCGCGGGTATGCGGATGCGCTACTTCGGATACGCTTTCGCCGCTTCGCTCGTTCCGCTCTACTTTCTGATCTTCCACGTAAGCTTCCGCCGTGACCGCATCTTCGCCTTTCTCAACCCCTACGCCGACCGCCAACGAGCAGGATTCCACATCATCCAGTCGCTGATCGCCGTCGGTACTGGAGGCATCACAGGCACCGGCCTGATGGAAGGCAAGCAGAAGCTCTTCTACCTGCCCGAGCCCCACACAGACTTCATCTTCGCCGTCACCGCCGAAGAGTTAGGCCTGGTGGGCGCAATGTTCGTGGTCACGCTCTTCGCCATCTTCCTGTGGCGCGGCATGCGCACCTCTTCACTCACCGAAGACCCGTTCGGCCGCTACCTCGCCGTAGGCATCACCAGCATGGTCGTGCTGCAGGCCCTGATCAACATCAGCGTCGTCCTCGGCATGATGCCGACCAAGGGCATTCCCCTGCCGCTCATTTCTTATGGCGGGTCGTCCCTGTTCGTGACCCTCGCCTGCGTGGGTGTATTGCTGAACATCACGAAGCAGGCAGAATAAAAACGATTTCAGATTTTCGATTTCAGAGTGCAGATTGATTGTTTACGAATAACTTCTGAAATCTGCAATCTGCAATCTGCAATCTAAAATCGACCGTAGTTTATAGTCACCACATGCGCGCAATTCTGGCGGGAGGAGGCACGGGTGGGCACGTCATCCCAGCGCTGGCCATCGCCAACCAACTCAAGAAGGACTATTCCGCGGAAATCATGTTCATCGGCACCGCCCGCGGAATCGAGAACCGTCTGGTTCCAGCCGCCGGATATCCTCTCCAACTCGTCCGCGTCGGCGCGTTAAAAAACGTCAGCCTGACCACGCGCCTGAAAACAGCTTTCGATTTGCCCCGCGCGATTTGGGACGCGAGCCGCATGCTGAACGAGTTCGCGCCCGACGTGGTCATCGGAGTTGGGGGATATGCATCCGGTCCGGCCATGCTGGCCGCGTTAGTGAAACACATTCCCACGCTGGCCTTCGAGCCCAACGTCGTACCCGGATTCGCCAATCGCATGGTGGCGCATTTCGTCTCGGGCGCCGCGGTGCATTTCGAGGAGACGTCGAATTATTTTCGTCACGTTGAGGTCACGGGGGTCCCAGTGCGGCAAGCATTTTTTGAGATTCCCCAAAAGCGCGGCGGAACCCCTACGGTCCTGGTCTTTGGCGGTAGCCAGGGCGCGCACGCAATCAACGACGCCATGATCCGTTGCCTGCCGGTCTTGCAGCGCGAAGCGCCGGGAATTCACATCATCCATCAGACCGGCGAGCGTGACTATAATGACGCGCTGGCCGCTTACAAGCCGTTTGGAGAGTCGGCCGAGGTCTTCAAGTTCATCGAAGACATGCCCGCCGCGTTCGCGCGAGCAGACATGGTGGTCTGCCGATCGGGAGCAAGCACGGTAGCGGAGATCGCGGCAGCAGGGAAGCCGGCGGTATTCGTGCCGTTCCCGCGCGCCGCCGACGATCACCAGCGCGTGAATGCCGAAGCCTTGGCCAAGCATGGCGCCGCGGTTGTGGTCGAAGAGTCAAAGCTGGAAGGAGTCTGGCTGGCGGAAACCATCGCGACGCTGCTGCAAGATCCGCGCCGATTGCAAGCGATGAGCCAAGCCGCGCGGGAGTTAGCACATCCCCATGCCGCTCGGGACATTGCGGCGATGGCAGCACGGGTGGCAGGAATTGAAGAACATTAGCCACGGATTACTCGGATCGTCACGGATAATTCTTTTTCTTTCTTTCGCTCTATCCGCGTTGATCCGCGCAAATCCGTGGCAAAGAATTTGATTTATGTTCGCAAAAATTCAACGCATTCATTTCGTAGGCATCGGCGGCATCGGCATGAGCGGGATCGCCGAGGTGCTGCTAAACCTCGGCTACAAAGTTTCCGGCTCCGATCTGAAGACCTCGGCAGTCACGCAGCGCCTGGCCGGCCTCGGCGCGACGACGATTGAGGGCCATCGAGTCGAGAACATCATGGGTGCGGAAGTTGTGGTAACGAGTTCTGCTATTTCCGCCGACAACCCGGAAGTCACCGAGGCGCACAAGCTCCACATCCCCGTGATTCAGCGCGCCGAGATGCTCTCCGAGCTCATGCGTCTGAAATACGGCATCGCCATTGCCGGCATGCATGGCAAGACAACGACCACTTCCATGGTCGCCGCGGTCCTTGCGGCGGGTGGTCTCGATCCGACGGTGGTCGTCGGCGGCCGCGTCGATGCCATGGGATCGAACGCCCGCCTCGGCAAATCGCAGTACCTCGTCGCCGAGGCCGATGAGAGCGACCGTTCATTCCTGAAACTCTCGCCTATCCTCTCGGTCGTGACCAACATCGATCGCGAGCACATGGATTGCTACCGCAACATGCGCGACGTGAAGAAGACCTTCCTTGACTTTATGGACCGCGTGCCCTTCTACGGCATGATCGTGGCCTGTAATGACGATCCCCTGCT
>QIAL01000065.1:11550-13728 GCA_003225535.1 Acidobacteriota bacterium
GAGTCCACAACGTGTTGAATGCCACCGCGGCGATTGCTGTCGGCGTGGGTCTCGACATTTCAGTCGATGCCATCCGCGCCGCGCTCGATCAATTCCGCGGCGTCGATCGCCGTTTCCAACTGCGCGGCACCGCCGCAGGCATCAGCGTGATCGACGACTACGGCCACCATCCCACTGAAATAAAAGCCACGCTTGCCGCTGCCCGCCAGTGCGGATTCCGCAAGATTCACGTCATCTTCCAGCCGCACCGCTACACCCGCACCCGCGACCTGATGGAAGAATTCACCACCGCCTTCGCCGACGCCGACTCGCTGTTGCTGCTCGACATCTACGCCGCCAGCGAGAAACCGATCGAAGGCATCACCGCCGAAGCCCTGGTGCAGCGCATCCGCGAGAAAGGCGGGAAGCGCGTCGAATATGTCAGTTCCGTCGCCGATGCCGTCGATGCAGCAACCAAGGCCGCGCAGGCCGGCGATATGATCTTGACGTTAGGTGCAGGCAGCATCTCGCAGTTGGGCCCTCTCATTTTGGAGAAGTTGAGAGAACGCGAGTCGTCTCTGACAATGGAGCACAACTAGACCGACTGCGCGCGGAAGGTTTATGTGGGGACAGCCGCCTCGGCTGTCCGCGGGGCGAAGCCCCGCTGCAGTAGATACAGCAGCTTCCTTCGGATATAGTCAGCACCTTCTACGAGAGGTTACAAGGATGATCCATCGTTCGCTTACCAGCGTTGTGCGGATCGTAACCATGCTAAGCTCCGTCTGTTTCTGTCTCGCCCAACAGCCGCCATCTGCTGCCAAGCCGATGCCCACCGAAGGCGACTACATTGCCCACGACTTCCACTTCAAATCCGGCGAGACTCTCCCCGAACTTCGCCTGCACTACACAACCTTCGGCAAGCCCGAACGCGACGCCACCGGCAAAGTGACGAATGCCGTTCTGATCCTCCACGGCACCAGCGGCTCCGGACGCCAATTCCTGGCCCCGCAATTTGCCGATGTCCTCTACGGCCCCGGCCAACTGCTCGACGCCACCCGTTACTTCATCATTCTTCCCGACAACATCGGCCACGGAAAATCCAGCAAGCCGAGCGATGGGATGCGCGCTCACTTTCCGCAATACGACTACGACGACATGGTCGCGGCGCAGCACGAGTTGCTGGAGAGAGGTCTGGGCGTGAGCCATCTGCGCCTGGTGATGGGCACGTCGATGGGATGCATGCACTCCTGGGTCTGGGGCGAGACCTATCCCGACTTCATGGACTTGCTGATGCCGCTGGCGTGTCTGCCGGTGCAAATCGCCGGACGCAACCGCCTGTGGCGCGAGATGGTCATCGAGGGCATCCGCCAGGATCCCGACTGGAAAAATGGCGACTACACGGTGCAACCGCGCGCAGCCCTGCAAATCTCCGCCGACTTTCTGCTGATCGCCGGCAGCGCTCCGATCCCGATGCAGAAGAGTCTCCCCACCCGCGACGCCGCTGACAAGTATCTCGACGACTCCACGAAGCGCATCACTGCGACTCTGGACGCCAACGACTTCCTTTACGCCGTGAACGCCTCCCGCAACTACGATCCGTCGGAGAAGTTGGAAACAATCAAAGCGCCCGTCATGTTCGTGAACTCCGCCGACGATTTCATCAACCCGCCGGAGTTAGGCATCGCCGAACGCGAAATCAAGCGGGTGAAGCACGGCAAGTTCGTGCTGATCCCGGCGTCAGAGCAGACTCACGGCCACGGCACGCACACCTGGGCGGCCATCTGGCAGCAGTATTTGAAGGAGTTGCTGGAGGAATCGGCCAAATAACGGACCAGGAGGATACAGTTCTTGCAGAGCTGATCAATGACGTGACTCATACACCGAGAGTCTGCACGCGGACAAACGCTCGATCTGGAATCAATCGAAAGCATCCGAAATATGAGTGTGAAGGCCTGATAGCATCAGTTGACATGCAGCATCGAGAGAAGTGAGATGATAGGAGCTACAACCGAGGTGCATATGGTGCGGAAAGTTCAGTGCCCACAATGCTTCGGAGCGATTCAGGTTTCTACGGCAATCCTCGGCAGGAATAGTCAATGCATTCACTGCGGCGCGAAGCTACAAGTTGTGCCGATCTATTCCCGAGTGCTATCGGTACTCAGCATGGTGATTGGGGTTTGTCTTATGTGGGAGTTTGGC
>QIAL01000500.1 GCA_003225535.1 Acidobacteriota bacterium
GTCTTTGTCGAGCTGCGGATACTGGGCCAACAACTGGTCCAGCGCCGTCAGCTGATCCTTCAACTCGACCGCCCCGAACTCATGCCGGATCGCGGTCTGGAACTTGCGATCGCGCCCCGGCGTGCCCCGATTGTCGACCGAGAAAATGGCAAAGCCTTTGCGCGACAGGATCTCGTCAAATGGGTCGGGCAGGCTCTTGCGCACCGTCTGCCCCGCAGGACCACCATAGATGTTGATGATGAGAGGAACCTTGCCGCTGGCCGCGCCCTCAGGAGGCAGCAACAGCCGACCATACAGAATCGTCCCATCATCGGCCTTAAACTCCAGATATTTCGCCGCCCTCAACCCGTACTCAGCAATCTCATCATTCGCTTTCCAGACCGGATTGCAGGCTCCTCCGACCGAGCACAGCGACAAGACCGGCGAGGCCTGGGGTCCGAAGTACATCTGCGTGTAGTGCTTGGCGTCATCGCTGAAGTCCGCGAGGTGAAACCCTTCTTCGGTGGTCAGGGCTTTGAGGCCGGATCCATCAAGCTGAACCGAGTAGATATGCGTCTGCCGCGGATCATCTTTATTCGCTTCGAAGAAGACCGTCCCCGACGCTTCGTCGACGCCTTTAATTCCCAACACCGCGTAGTCGCCCTTCTCCAGCTGCCGCTCCAACTTTGCGTCCGCCGCCATCGGATTCTGTTTGTCGAAGCTGTAGAGGTAAATGTGCATGTTTCCATCGCGCCAGCTCGGCCATAGGAATTGTCCAGTCGATTTCAGAAACCGGATCTCAGTGTGCTCAAAGTCGAACCACGCGCCTTCTAGGGTCTCGGTCAGCACCAGCCGCGGTTTTGCTGACTTCGTGTCTACGAAATACAAATCCATCTTGTCTTCCGTGCGGTTCAGTACCTCAGCCCAAATCACGCCATCCTTCACCCAGCCAAATCGCGGGATGTAGAAATCTTCGGCACCGGTCAAGGTGATCCACTTCACCTTGCCCTTGTCTGCATCGACCACGCCGAGCTTCACCACCGGATTCGGATCGCCCACCTTCGGATATTTCTCCTGCTCCACAGCCGGATGCGTCGGCATCCAGTCGGTGATCGGATAGGTCGGAACATTCGTCTCGTCCATGTGCAGGAACGCGATGTCTTTGCTGTCCGGCGACCAGAAGTAGTTGCTGCGCACGGCCAACTCCTCGGCATAGACCCAGTCGATGTCGCCGTTGAAAAGATTGTCGCCCGTATCCTTGGTGAGCTGCTTCTCTTTCTTCCCGCTCACCGAATTGACGTACAGGTTGTGTTTGCGTACATACGCCAGGTGCTTTCCATCGGGAGAAAATTTCGGATCCCCACTCGGATCGCCCGCCGACGTGAATTGAACCGCCGTCTCTGTCCCCAGGTCGTAAAGCCAGAGCTGACCTTGGGAATCGAAGATCAGGTGTTTCGAATCCGGAGCCCACAAGTACGCCGCCACGTGATAGCGCGTCAGGCGCTCCTTCTCCCGCTCGTTCTTCACCTTGTTCACATCCGGATCGAGCGACGCCAGTTTCGCCGCGCTGACCAGAACCTTCTTCTCTCCCGTGGCTGCATCCACGTACCACAATTCTCCCTTTTCACCCTTCTCATCGCGCTGCACAAACGATAGCTTCGCCCCGTCCGGACTCCACTCCGTCGTCTCCGGACCGCGCCCCGCCAGCCCTCCCGGCTGAAACAGGGTGTCAATGTTCAGGGGTTTAGTCGGCGCGCTCTGCGCCACAAACGGAATCGATCCCAACCAGGCAAAAAGAACAAGACAAAAGGGCAGACGTGTACCTAGTCTCACTGGGCAACCTCGACGGGAAAAATGTGAAAATGGAACCCACAGGCGAACGTTTGAGTGTACACCGCGGAAAGCGCCACCGCACGGCGAGTAAGCCCGCGGAGATCTCCCTTCGCGGCCCTTCGTGGCCTTTGTGGTTGAGGCCTTTCTGGCATTACAACCTTCGATGTGCGTCGAGGGCCGCAGTCGTGGCGCATGCTAAAATCAATGCACGGGATGCTTTTAGACATAGAAAATCTGCTCAAACTACAGGATGTCGACAAGGAAATTCGACGCCTGCACGATGAGGTCGCCGAACTTCCCAAGCGCGTTGCCGTCATCGAGCAGAAACTCGCCGGAACCAAAGCCCAACTCGAAAAGGCCCATGCCGCCGTCAAGGCCGACGAGGCCGCCCGCCGCAAATACGAAACCAACATCAGCGACCTGCGGGGAAAAATCTCCAAGTACCGCGACCAGTCCCTCGACGTAAAGACCAACGAGCAATACAAAGCTCTCCTGCACGAAATCCAGTTCGCCGAGAAGGAAATCACTTCGAACGAAGACAAGATTCTCGAGCTGATGGTCAACGCCGACACCCGCGACAAGGAAGTCAAAGCCGCCCAGGTGGAGCTGAAAGAGGAAATGGCCGAGATCGACAAGGAGAAAGAGCAGGCCCGTCAGCGCACCGCCGAAGACGAAAAGCTGCTTGCCGAAGCCCGGGCCAAGCGCGATCAAGTGCGTACCGGCATCCGCGAGGATTTGCTCCGGCATTACGAGCGCGTCTCCAAGTTCCGCGGCAGCGGCATCTCCGAAGTTCGCGATCAAAAATGCATGGCCTGCCAGGTGATGCTGCGCCCGCAGACCTATAACGAAGTCCGGTCAGGCAAAGAGACCGTGGTCTGCGACTCCTGCCAGCGCATCCTCTACTTCAATCCGAAAGAAGAGTTGGTCGAAACGAAGGAAGCCCCCCACCGCCCGAAACGCCATCATCCCAAGATCGATGCCCCTCAAGCCTGGTACTACCGCCCCGAGTTCGCCGGAGATGGCGAGGTATTTCTCTGCCTGACCAATGCCAGCGGCCAGGCCAGCCGCCGGGTCTATGACATTCACACTGGACGCCTGATCGGCGACATCCTGATCCGTGAAGGCGACTTCCGTCAGGCGTTCCCCGAAGATATTACCGGCTCCACGCGACTCAACGGCAACTGGTCGGAAGAAGATCTCGACGGCTTCGGCGCAGAGCTTCCCATGGTGATCCTCGACTCT
>QIAL01000501.1 GCA_003225535.1 Acidobacteriota bacterium
TATGGCAACAGGCCAAAGCTCACGAACGAGACGCAGAGGAGAGGAGCGCGTGAGCGCGGCGACCGTCGAACTCCGGCGATGTCACGGGATTGAAGAGTTTCGCGCGTGTGTCGCCTTGCAGAAGGAAGTCTGGAATTTCACTGACGCCGAACTCGTCCCGTTGCGCATGTTCGTGGTTGCCGACAAAGTAGGCGGCCAGGTCATGGGCGCGTTCGACGGCGACTTGATGGTCGGGTTTGCGTTGTCGGTCCCCGGAACGCGCACAGGACACGTCTATCTTCACTCTCACATGCTGGCTGTACGCAAAGATCATCGCAACAGCGGCCTGGGGCGACGTCTGAAGCTAATGCAGCGGGAAGATGCAATGGCTCGCGGGATCGAGCTGATCGAGTGGACGTTTGATCCTCTGGAAATCAAGAATGCATATCTGAATCTCGAGAAGCTGGGAGCGATTGCGCGCCGTTATAACATCAACCAGTACGGCATCACGTCGTCTCCTCTGCAAGGAGGGCTTCCCAGCGATCGACTCATTGCCGAGTGGTGGCTGAAATCGAAGCGTGTCGAGACGTTACTGGAAAAAGGGAAGAACCCTGCTATTCAAGCCGAGTCTTCTGTTTCGGTTCCCGCCCAGATCTACGATTGGAAAGCGGCTGCCGAGACGCGTGCCAAGGCGCAGCAGGTGCAGGAGCGCAACCGCGAGCAGTTCTTGCGCGCCTTTAGCCGCGGATTAGCCGTTTTGGGCTATGAGCGCGACGCAGAGGGTAATGGCAAATTTTTGCTGGGCCGTTGGGACGAGAAGTGGTCGTATGCATCAGAGCCTTGAAACATGAAAATCGAAGCGATCACGCTGCGCGAGATCCACATGCCACTCGTCCATTTTTTCGAGACGAGCTTCCACCGTCTCTACCATCGCCGCATCCTTCTCGTCACCGTGCACAGCGAGGGTGCCGAGGGCTGGGGAGAGAGCGTGGTTGGGGAAGATCCGTTCTACAGCAGCGAATGGGTCGACAGCGCGTGGCCCACGTTGACGCAGTATCTGATCCCGGCGCTGCTCGGGCAGAAGATCGATTCCGGGCGCGAATGTCCAGCCCTCTTTGCCAGAGTTCGCTCGCATCGAATGGCCAAAGCGGCCCTCGAAAACGCCGTTTGGGACGCCGAGGCCAACCAGAAGAAGGCTCCGCTCTGGAAGTTGCTCGGCGGAACGCGCCGTGAAATCCCATGCGGCGTTTCGATCGGGATCCAGGACTCAGTCGAGCAATTGCTCGAGAAGATTCAGATTGAACTCGGGGCTGGCTATCGCCGCATCAAGGTCAAGGTCAAACCCGGCTGGGATTTGAACGTACTGGAACGGATTCGCTCGCGCTGGGCTGATATCACCTTGAGCTGCGATGCGAATTCCGCCTACACACTCGATCAGGTCGAGCACCTGCGCAAGTTCGACCAGTTCAACCTGCTTATGATCGAGCAGCCGTTGTGGAACGACGACATTTACTATCACGCGCGTCTGCAGAAAGAATTGCGCACCGCCATCTGCCTCGATGAATCGATCGTCAGCGTGCGCAGCGCGGCCTTTGCCGTCGAAACCGGAGCGTGCCGCATCATCAACGTCAAAGTGGGGCGTGTGGGCGGATTCTCCGAAGCGCTGAAGATTCACGACCTATGCCACGCCCACAACATTCCCGTCTGGTGCGGAGGCATGCTCGAAACCGGCATCGGGCGGTCGCAGAATATCGCGCTCTCAACTCTGCAGAACTTCAGCTTGCCGGGCGATGTGTCCGCGTCCAAGCGCTATTGGAAGGAAGACATCGTCGATCCGGAGATCGAAGTCTCGTCCGCAGGGATGATCGCCATCACCGACCATGTGGGAACGGGTTACCGGATCAAGCCGGATTTGATCGAGAAGCTCACGGTAAGAAAAGAGACGCTGCGGGCCTGAGGATTCTGCAGTATGTAGCCCCGGACGCCTTCGTCCGGGGTTGCGCGCGAAAGCGCGCAATGGAGCAGCCGCCAGCATTCGGTCATGTGGGGTGACCCAATCGTATGACCCAATCATGTCGGGCTCCCCGCGCGTTCGCACGCTCCCCTTCGCTTCGCTCAGGGTCGCGGCGGACGAATGCATCCGCCCCTACACTATCTCGGATCCTTCTTCTCGGCTGCGGCCTCGGGTTCGTGGTTGTGCGCTAGCTTCTCTTGCTCGGTCTTCAGGATGTCCACCGCTTTGGCGAAGGTCAGATCGTCGGGCACACGATGAAAGTCGCTGAGTATCTCGTCCGAGATCATGCTGATCCCTTTGAACAAGAGAATCTTTCCCGTGATCTGCAGGTTCATCGCGGTGATCTCCCAGTCTCCGTCGCCGACTTCCGCCTGCTGCACGCGGAAGTGCCCGCCTTTATCGAGGTGACCGAAGATACCCCACCCGAATGAAACTTCACGAAACAGCGTGCCATCGATTCTGGCGATCCGATGTGCGCTGGCATCGATCAGCAGGTATCCCTGCATACCCTCGAGCACCTGCTCCACTCTTGATGGAGGCGAGTAGGCGGGATTGGGCGTGAATTCCAATCTCACCAGTTGGTCTCCAGTTTTGCCCAAGTCCGGCCCGCCGGTTTCGGCGCCTGCGTATTTGTAGCGGAAGGCATCGGGTAGGGATTTTACGATACGAAGCGTGCGGTCGGCATCTTCCTTCTCGCGCGCCTGTTTCTTTCGCAGTTGTTCGGGATTGCCTGCCAGCCAGTTCAAGTGATCCATTTCAGATTGTTGCTGCTGCGGAGTGAGGGGCTGGTCGTTGATCGCAATCATCATCCCCGCCATTGCGTCTTTGGTTTCGACGTAGAGCCTGGTCTGTGATCCCTTCGGCGTGTGTTTTCGGGATCGGAACATCTGCTTTCGCGAAGGCTGATTGGCCGCGGCGACTTCCCGGGCTACCGTTTGGCGCACCAGGTCAGTGGGAGAAATCTGCGGCAGCGCCTCCTGGCCCTGAAACAGGGCTGGTGCGATCCAACAGATCGCTG
>QIAL01000502.1 GCA_003225535.1 Acidobacteriota bacterium
CATTTCAATGAACGCGCTCACGCTGTCGTAGCCGACTGCTATGGCCGTTTCAGTTACAGATTTGCCTTGGGCGAGCATTTCAACTGCCGCAAACAGTCGAGCCTGTTGTCGCCAACGGCCAAAGGGCATGCCCACTTCGGCAGAAAACGCGCGCATGAAAGTGCGACGGGCCATTCCTGCATAGTGCCCCCATTCGTCCAACGTGCGGTCGTCCGCAACATCATCGAGCAGAGCATGGGCAACCTTGACCAGTCTCTCCTCCCTTGGAATCGGCAAACGCAGAGGCTGCTGTTCAGGCTGCCGAATCTCATCCCGAAGAACCGCGATAAGACGCTTCTGCGCTGGGTTGAGCGCTTGGGAGAGGTTCCACGTTAGAGCCCGATGAACAATGCCAAACAACAGCTCAGATGAACTAAACATGCGCGGTTTTTTGGCTAATCCACGACATGCTTCTGCAGACAAGTAAACCATGGAGCCAGCAGAGCCACCGGCAGAACGCGCCGCGTGCTCGCACTCGGGCGGAATCCATGCACAACGCTGCGAAGGAAACATCCACCGTTCACTTCCGGCTTCTACAACCAGCAGTCCCCTCGTCAACGCAAAGAGTTGCCCACGGGCGTGACGATGCTTAGGCGCCCAATCCTCAGCCCCATGTCTCTCGAAGGCAAATGCCAATACCGGGATATCGCTTTCGGCGAGGCGGCGCAGTGCTTCCACATTCTCCGGAACTGAAAACATAACGCAGTGCGATTGGCCCTTTCCCGATGAAAATCGGCCCCATACCGTTAGTGGGCAGATGCGAACCTGACTAGAGTACGAGGCATAGATCACGAAAGGCAAGAACAAACTCTGCCATTGCGAAAGGAACGCTACTTATGAAGGCCGCTGTGCTACACGCCATTGGTAAACCGCCTCACTTCGAGCAGTTTCTCGATCCAACTCCGGGCGAAGGTGAAGTGCTCATAAATGTCTCCGCGGCTGCGCTGAAGCCTGTGGACAAACAGATGGCGGCCGGAACGCACTACGCCAGCCCGCGCGAATTTCCCGTCGTTTGCGGCATGGATGGCGTGGGGCGGCTCGAAGACGGCTCGCGAGTGTTCTTCGGCGGAGCGCGGCGGCCGTACGGCGCGATGGCCGAGCAAACTGTGGTTCGGCGAGTTCAATGTTTTTCGGTCCCTGAAGAACTGGACGATGTCACTGCCGCGGCCATTCCCAATCCCGGTGTGTCGGCCTGGCTGTCTCTCAAGCACAGTGCGAAGCTCGCCGCTGGCGAAACCGTCTTGATCCTTGGCGCCACCGGAGTCACGGGCAAGCTGGCGGTACAGATCGCCAAAATCTTGGGCGCGGGACGCGTCGTTGCGGCAGGACGCAACGAACACGTGATGAGCACACTCCACGAGCTTGGCGCCGACTCGACGATTCGCCTCGACAAACCCGATGAAGAATTGATCGCAGCCTTCCGCCGCGAGGCCGGCGAAAAGCGTTTCGAAGTGATCATCGACTATCTATGGGGCCGCCCGACGGAAGCTCTGCTGAAAGCCATTACCGGAAAAGAATTTGCGATTGGGGAATCGGAGACTCGGCTGGTGGAGGTGGGCGAGAGCGCTGGAGCTACAATCACTCTGCCCGCGGCAGTCTTGCGAAGCACGGCGCTGACGATTCTGGGAACCGGAGGAATGCCGTCTTGGGACATACTCTCTGACGCGTTCCAACAAGTGATGAACAGCGTTGCCCGCGGCACATTGCGCATCGAGACTGAGCGTGTTCCGCTCGCCGAGATCGAGGATGCCTGGGAACGCGACGCACACGCCCACAGGCTGGTCGTGATCCCGTAGCCTGACAAAAGTGCCGTTCGCGGCGGCTATGATCCCGGGCTTATCGCTTAGAGTATTTATATATTGCTTACAATACTTCACGTTATTACATGGGATAGTATCAAACGGGGCTGTTACTTTTGACAGTTCCCTCTCGTTCCCGGCAGGAACAGTCTCAAGGTCTTTGAGGCCACGAGGCTTGGCCTTGGACATTTTGACCCCGATCTAATGACGGAGAAAGGTAGAGGAACTAATGCACCAGAAAACGATCGTAGTAAGTCTAATGGTTTTGTCCTCCCTGGCACCGGTTTCTGCTTTTGGCGCTGATGTCAAAGGGATGATCATTTCCCGAACTGGAGAGACGTTGATCGTGAAGTCTGCGCAGGGAAACGTGACCGTGGTCCTCACCGAGTCTACGACTACGAAAGACGACAGGGGGCTCTTTGGCCTGGAGAAGCAGCAGATGTCCGATGTGGTGCTGATCCCTGGACTCAAGGTGGATGTTGAGGGCACGTCCGACGACACAGGCCGGGTCGTAGCCAAGACAATTACCGTCGATGGCGACGACCTGGAAACTGCGGAGATGGTCCAGTCCGGTTTGCATCCCACCGCCGAGCAAGTCGCAGCCAACGTGCAGACTCTCGCGGCCCACAGGGGGCAACTTGCGGCTCACAACGAGCAACTTGGGGCTCACAACGAGCAACTTGCGGCCCACAAGGAAAGTATCGGTGACAATCGGCAGAATATCTCCGCGAACAAACAGCAGATTCAAGAGAACATCAAGGACATTGAGGAACACACGAATCGCTTTACCGCGTTGAGCGAATATGAAGTGAAGGGTGAAGCGACCGCGAAATTCGATGTCGGTAGCGCCAAGATCTCGGCGCAAGACCAAGAAGAACTTAAGAAGCTGGCACAAACCGCCACGGGCCTGACTGGATACATCATCGAGGTGACGGGTTATGCCGACTCGCGCGGCAGCGCTGCGATGAACACAAAGCTGAGCGAGAACCGCGCTAAAGCAGTGATCACCTTCTTGATGCAGCAGGGTAACGTGCCGGTGCGGCACATCGTGGCACCGGGCGCAATGGGGGAATATGGGTCTACGGCACCGAACGAAACGAAGGCCGGGCAGGCTGAGAATCGTCGCGTTGTGGTTAAAGTCCTGGTCAACAAAGGCA
>QIAL01000503.1 GCA_003225535.1 Acidobacteriota bacterium
GATGAAATGACTCAATCTGATTAGACCCATTCCAGCGCGCCCTTCTTCCAGACCCAGATATAGCCGACGATAAGAATAGCGAGAAAGATCAGCATCTCCAGGAGCCCGAACAGCCCGAATGCCTTGAACTTCACCGCCCAGGGAAAGAGGAAAATCGTTTCTACATCGAAGACGACGAAGAGGATTGCAATGATGTAGTAGCGAACGGTGTAGCGTCCTCGGGCGTTGTCGATGGGGTCAATGCCGCACTCATACGGCATCAGCTTGGTCTTGCTTGGATTATTCGGCCGCACCAGCTTGGCCAGAAGCAACGTGATCGGCAGCAGCGTGCCAACGATCACAAGGAAGATGAAGATTGGGACGTAGTTTTGCGGCATATGAATTCAACTTGGCGCAGCGAGCCATCCTAGCGCGTTGAACTGAACACTTCAAGAGTTCCAGAGTAGGGTCATTTTGGCGGCTGCTTGGTGCTGCCAGAACGTTTCTCATGGGCCCAGAGTTCGGGGCGTCGAATTTGGTTGATGGCACCGCTCCACATACCCATATGCCCGCGCTCACTCGAACTGAAGACACCTTCTAGTAAAACGTAGTTCATGTTCAAGGTGGCCTTCTGTTTGGCTACGGCTGGGGTAACGCTAACCCAGATACCATTGCCCAATATGGCATTCTCGTAATCTTCACGATGAAGATAGAGCACATCTCCTTCAAATTCGAGTCGCAGGAAACCGATGACCCGTATCAGCTTGCCATCGAACCTATCTGGGTTCGCGATCAGCTGGACTAGAGTGACATCGGTTGGTTCCTGTGCTTCCATCGGCGAAACCAGCAGGGCTGCGACCACGCAAGCTAAAACGAGCGGTTTCATCAGTTACGGAGTCCTTTCGGGCTGAGCCACTTACTTAATCGATGTATCTCAGAACAGCCCGTTCCGCGTTAACGGCAATTCCCGAACTCTCTTTCCCGTCGCCGCGTAAATCGCGTTGCACAGTGCCGGCACAAACGGCGGTACTCCTGGCTCGCCGACTCCAGCGGGAGGCGCCTGGCTTTCGACGATTTGTACATCCACATACACGGGCGCGTCATTCATCCGGGCTACGGGATAGTTATGGAAGTTTGACTGGTCGATCACGCCGTTTGTTGCGGTAATCTCTCCCGTTCGAGCGATGCTGGTCCCGAACACAGCCGCTCCCTGAAACTGGGAGATGACCATATCCGGATTGGCTACGATCCCCGCATCGACGGCGGTATAGACGTTCGGGATCCGTACAGCGCCCGAGTTGTCCACTTCTACCTCGACGACGGAGGCCACGTAGGTCAAGAAGCTGCGGTGCACTGCGATGCCCATGCCCCATCCGTTGCCTGATTTCTTTTTGCCCCAATTAGCTTTTTCGGCCGCCAGTTGGGCGACGTGGCGCAACCGCGTCGTGTCATAGGGATACTTCGCCGCCACGTCAGCAGGTTGCTTCACGTCGATGACATGGCCCGAACCAATCAGTGCAAGCAGGTAGTCATACGGGTCGCGGTTCGCCGCATACGCGAGTTCGTTCGCGAATGACTGCACGGCGAACGCGTGGTAGATATTCGCCACCGAGCGCAACCATCCGATGCGCACATGGTTCACGGCCTTCCCGTTCTCAGAGCGGAAGTTCGGCACATCAAATGGGATTACGTTCCATCCCAATGACATCTCTCCATCGCTGCCGTACACAGCATCTTTATCGAATGTCGACGAGATTGGAGGAAAGACGGATCGTTGCAGCCAGGCCTTAGGCATCCCCTTGTCGTCGACGGCGGCCTTGATGTACATGGCCGCGACCGAGTGGAAGTAATCGAACTTGATGTCGTCCTCGCGGCTCCAAACGACTTTCACGGGCTTGCCGGTCGTCTTCGACAACACAGCTGCTTCGACGGCATAGTCCGGTTTTGATTTGCGGCCGAAGCCTCCGCCCAGGAACGTGACGTGGCATGTAACGTTCTCTTTCTTGAGTCCGAGTTTCTTGGCCACCTCTTCCTGTACACCTTGAGGATTCTGCGTTGGCGACCAAACGATGACCTTCTCTCCTTGAACGTCAGCGACGGCCGCTGGAGGTTCCATCGAAGCGTGTGCCAGATGTGGAGCGTAGTATTCCGCCTCGATGACTTTGCCGCCCTTGGAGAACTCGACGTCCGGATCACCAATCTTATGCACTACTTTCCCCGGCTGGCGGGCAGTCTCCTGCAACTGCTTCTTGTAATCCGGCGAGTTGTACACGGCGTGCTCGCCGTTGTCCCACTCAATCTTGAGCGCATCCCGTCCTTTGAATGCCGACCAGGTGTTGTCAGCAATTACGGCGACGCCCCCCAGCGGTTGAAAATGGTGTGGAGGTGTGAACGGATCGATCGGGATCGTCTGCTTCACGCCTTTGAACTTGAGCGTGGCGGAATCATCGACGGACTTCACCTTCCCGCCTAGCACTGGCGGATGGGCGATCGCGGCGTACAGCATGCCGTCAACCCGGACATCCATGCCGAATAGCGGCTTGCCAGCGCAAACGTCAGTGACGTCATATCCCGGAGCGGGCTTGCCAATGTATCTCCACTCGGAAGGCGATTTAAGTTTCAACTCTTCTTTCTTCGGAACGGGCTGCTTGGCGGCCAGCGCGGCGAGTTCGCCATAGCCGATCGTTCGGTTGGAAGCTTTATGCGATACGACATGTGCGGGATCAGCCACGCACTGCGCTTCGGGTACTCCCCACTGCTGCGCGGCAGCCCGAACCAGCATCAGGCGCGCGGTCGCTCCCGTTTCGCGAAGCGTGTCGAAAAACTCGCGAACGGAGTGAGACCCATCGGTGTCTTGCGATCCGTAGCGCTCATCGCCGTCGCCCTGGATTACCTCTACCCGAGACCAGTCGGCATCGAGTTCGTCGGCGACGATGCGTGGCAGGCTGGTGCGGACGCCGTTACCCATTTCCGTTCGATGAGCGACGATCAGTACGGTGCCGTCCGCTTGAATCCCAAGAAAGATGCTGGGGTGGAAGGCGGTCGCATCAATCGACGGAGCAACGGAGCCAGGTGCCACATTTCCCGCCGTTTTTGCGAAAAGCGGAACCTTCGCCACGCACCGCACGAACGCGCTGGCGGAAAGCGCTCCCTGCAGGAATCTGCGGCGTGTCACATTTACGACTGCGAACGTGCCCGCTCCTTCGCCGCTTCCTTGATCGCGGCCCGAATGCGCTGGTAGGTTCCGCAGCGGCAGATGTTGCCCGACATCTCATCGTCGATGTCGGCGTCAGTGGGATGCGGCTTCGACGAGAGCAGGGAAATGGCTTGCATGATCTGTCCGGTCTGGCAATAGCCGCACTGCGGCACGTTTACCGCGGCCCATGCCTTCTGCACGGCGTGGGGTCCATGCGTGGATATTCCTTCGATGGTCGTGATCTCATGCCCCTCCAGTTGTTTCATTTGTGTGGAGCAGGATCGGATGGCCTTGCCGTCTTCCAGCACCGTGCAGGCGCCGCACAGCGCCATGCCACAGCCAAATTTTGTTCCTGTGAACCCGAGAATGTCGCGCAGATACCACAGCAGCGGCATATCAGGATCACCATCAAATGCTTGCACTGAGCCGTTCACTTTGAGATGAACCATGGGCATGTCCTAGGCTTGGAGATTATGGGGGTATTCTACCGCCTAAGGGGAGTGGCGAAGCAACAAGAACGATCGGGGTTTGTTAGAGGTATCCTCGGTGTCGAGGCGACGGATGTCGACTACTTCTCCCAGTGGGTTGTGCTGAACTTCTCGGGATCGAAAACGGCTGGGTCCAACTTCACGTTTGCCTGAATATCGGAGTAATCCTCGGAGAAGACTTTCTTGCCGTTGGAATATACTTCCACACCTGCCGCGATCCAGGCTCCCGCCAACGGTTGATAGTGAATAAAGCGGATATCGTCGAGCTTGGAAGCGTCATCACGCGCAGGTTCGATTTCCCGCACAAACAGCAGCGTGTCCTTTGCAACGCAAAACTGCTTGGATTTCAAATCATCCTT
>QIAL01000504.1 GCA_003225535.1 Acidobacteriota bacterium
TTGTAGCGGTCATGCATGGCGCGGAGCAGATCTTCTCCATTGCGGATGGTCTGCGCCTGGACGACATTCGATGTCAGCAGGGCGAGAATCAAGATGAGTTTTAGCATTTGAATTGGACGGGCAGATCAAGGGAAAGACAGCCGACAGCCTATCAAACTTTCTCCAACTTGTCGGGAAAAAGGAAGACAGACCGGGCGAGGTCCGACTGCAAAGTCGAGTCACGGTAGTAACGATCAAGTATTCCCGGTTCCCATTGCAAGAGATC
>QIAL01000505.1 GCA_003225535.1 Acidobacteriota bacterium
CTTTGGGAGACGTGGAACGTTCGGGCCAAACTTTCAAATGCGTCGAAGCCTAGTTGCTCTTTCCCACCGCGATCGCAAACGCGGCCGCGGCATAAATCACCAGATTCCCAATCCCGTAAAGTCCGTGCAGGAGGTGAAGCAGGATCGCCATGACGAAGACGGCAAGCAACAGCCATGCCCCGCGCACCACCGTACCGGGAATGAGCAGAAGGACACACCCGAGAATCTCTCCGAATCCCACCACCAGCCGCACAAATCCCGGCATGTGCGTGCGGGCGAAATCGTGCGCAGCAGAGGGAAGCACGAACATCACTGCCTCAATCAGGATCACAATTCCAAGGGACCAACGCAGGACGTGCAAGCCAAGTTTGCTGCTCATGCTTCCTCCCTTCGCTTGCGTGCCGACTTGGCCTTGATCTCCTTCAGCCGGTGACTTGCACTCGAGTCAAGATCAAGCTCGTAGAATTTCTTCAATTCACGAATCTTTTCAAGTGACGCTGGACTAAACGGTGTCTTGCCGTCGAAGGCATGCAGCACAATGCCTTCCAGCACGTCGCCCAACGTCATGTCGTGATATTCGGCAAAGGCTTTGAGCACTTTCAGGATGCGCTTCTCCATACGCACCCCGGTCTGTACTCGTTCAATGTGCAGTCGAGGATCATCGTTCATGTGTACCAATGTACCAAGGTACCATAATGCAAGCAGCGATGTCTCCCGTGTCCACGCCCGCTGAAATCCAGCGCCTTTCACGGCGCACTTTTTCGCCAACTACGACCATTGTTCAAAGCCACATACCCGGACACAACACAAAGCCCCTAGCAATCGACCGCTAGGGGCTTTAAGTATTGCAGCAACGGAGGAGAAACTAAAAAACCTGCGAGAACGGCTCCGCAATCTGCCATTTTCGACAAATCTCCTTAATGACCAGAAAGATCACGTTACAAGGAACACGCGATGTGTCGAAGTATCGGAAAATCAAAATC
>QIAL01000066.1 GCA_003225535.1 Acidobacteriota bacterium
TTCAGCGAATAGTTATTGCTGACGTGGCAGTCCGTGCATTGACGCGGAGGCACGGCGTGACTTCCCGACAATGGGAAACCGGTGCTGCTGTGATTGAAGGTTGCATTGGCCCATGAGGACGTGTTGTGGCACTGATCGCATGCCTGAGGGAAGCTGGCCGTAACGTGGTTAGGGTTTGTGGTTCCTTGATAGTCCTTCAGATGGCACGTCACGCAGGCCGCGCTCGACAGGGTGTAATTATTGTTGATATGGCAATCGACGCACTGACGCGGTGGAACCGTGTGCAGGCCGGTCAGGGCGAACCCGGTACTGTTGTGATTGAAGGTCGCATTTGCCCATGAAGTCGTGTTGTGGCATTGATCGCACCTTTGGGGGAAACTCGAGGTGACGTGATTTGGATTGGTCGTCCCCTGATAGTCCTTCAAATGGCAACTGACGCAGGCCGTGGTGCTCAGGCTGTAATTGTTGTTTATGTGGCAATCAGTACATTGTCGCGGTGGAACGGTATGCAGGCCGGTAAGAGGAAACGCGGTCGCGTTATGGTTGAACGAAGCGTTCGACCATGAGGTTATGTTGTGGCACTGTTCGCAGGATTGCGAGAATTGTGCTGAGACGTGATTTGGATTTGTAGCGCCCTGATAGTCCTTCAGGTGGCAGCCTACACAGGCGGTGCTCGCCAGGTTGTAGTTGTTGTTGAGGTGACAGTCGGCGCACAATCGCGGCGGAACCGCGTGCCCTCCGTTCAAAGGAAATCCCACAGAAGCGTGGTCGAATTTCGCGTTTAACCAGTTGTCGGTGCTATGACAACTCTCGCAGGTTGTGGAAAAACCTGCGGCCACATGGTTTGGAGTAGCCGCTGTTTTGAAGTCCGCAGAATGGCAGGAATAGCACTGCGTGGGCATCGTCTGGAATTTGCTGGTGGCCCCTCCCTTGTGGCAGGCATCACAGTCGACCGTAGCGTGAGCCCCAGTCAGCGGGAAGCGGTTGTTATGCTGCTGAATCTGCTGAACAGAGACTTGCCAGCCACGGACCGTATGGCGACAGTCCTGGCAACGCTGTCCGACGTTAGTGAAAACCAGTCTGACGTGACATTCAGTGCAGCTTACCGAGTGGTGCATGCCGCGTAGAGCATATTTGGTCTGGTTGTGATCGAATTCCGGAGCGCCGCGGATTGGTTTCCACGCGGTCGATGTGTGGCAGTTCTGGCAAGGAATGCTCAGGTTGCCGTGTGGACTATGCGTTCCTGAGGGAGCTTGCGCAAATACACTTCCTGCGTTTGCAGAAAATGCGAAGATCAAGACGGCTAACGATCTGAGAACATCCCTGGACCCGAGCATGACCGCCCCTTGTTTTATGCCCAACGTAAAGCATGAAACGGTATTAGGTATGAATGCGCGTGGTGCAATTCACTGCCCAGAGTCGTTGCCGGGTGCTTCGCGAGAAATTGCTGCCGCCTGCGAGAGGTTGCTGGGGCATCGCCCATACTCCCGATCGCTCTCCGTACGAACTAGGAGTGAAAGTTTAGTTCTTTGCGTTGCCTGAGTTCTTTGCTGTGAATCAAACATGCGTACAAAAATCGACCTGTAAAAAAAATAAGCAGTGCTTTCCGCGCCGAGCACACCGTTCGCCGGTACCGAGCGCATGCAAAACGGATGATACGAGGAGCTAAAAAGCGCCTCAATGACCAGGATCACAGGTTGAATGGGCCGCCCCCAACCTCGCATATGGAGGAGATCTGCCTTGCTTGGAAGTTGCGCAAACGATGGATTCGTCAGCCTTTAAGCGGAATCGGATTGCGAGTGTGCGACCTGGCAGTGTGCGTCGAACTGCGATTGCAAGGATTTCTGGTACTCCTCGCGATTTGGCCGGTGGCTCGAGCCGTGGGCCCGGAAGGATACGGCAGGGCAGGCGGAACAGCAGGCTTCGACGGGGATGTCAGAAAGCCATTTGGTAACGCGTATCGCCGGTTTCTTCATGGGACTTGGGTTTCGACGTCCACCGAATCCATCCCTTCTGTCGAACGTTATTCGGCCACGAGCACCAGAGTGCCAGCCACGGCCGAAGCGCCGGCGCCTAGCGGAAACAAGGTCCGAGACTAACAAGAAGTCCTAGAGAAAACAGAACCGCACAGATTTGGCGAATGGTATCAAAAGTCCGAAAGGGCGTCCACGAATGCGGGTGTCGAACTAACCCATCATGGAAGGTGGCGACGCTGGAATTCGAAACAAGTTTTTCCAGACGAGCTATTGCCCGGTAAAGAACTCCGTCATGTCTGGGGCGGTTCCGGAGAGGCCGGGAAATCTATCGACGCCGGACGCGGCAAGGACGAGGCGCAATGTGCTCTGGTGCTGGTACTCGGACTGGGACTGATATTTCATCTTTGACTTGGAGCTGATGACGATGGTGGCGACATGGCCGCCGCCGTGTTCAACGTCGGTGTCCTCGCTCTCATCGAATGTGATGATCAACAAGCCGCTGTTCTGAAATGTGGAACTGGCCAGCAGAGGCGCGATGTTGGACTGCAGCCAGGAATCTGCGGCGGAGAGGGTTCCGCTGTGCGCGTCATCATTCACGTCGGGCGAGATGAAGGAATACTGGGGCAGCGTGTTGCTGGAAAGGTCGCTCGCGAACTGAGAGAAGGGAACGATGTTTGCCGCTTGCGACGGGTCATTCTGCACGTCCGAGAGATAGGAAAAGGGATTGTGACGGCGAACGTAGGGCGCGACGTCTCCACCCAGGTAGCCGGGCGAGGGGATCGATTCTTCGTAGGCCTTCCATGATTTTCCCGCATTGACGAGTTCGCGCACGATGTTGTCGTCGCTGATGGTGCCGGAGAAGTTATCGTCGAACGATTCCATCTGTCCCGTAGTGAGCATGAGATAGTTCGGCATCGAAGGATGGCCGTTGGCGAAGTACTGAGTCGCGAGGCCGTATTGCGAGGCGAGACTGTTGAGGTAGGGCATGGCGGAGTTGCCGATTACCTCCGAGAAGCTGTGATTCTCTTCCATGACCAGAATCACATGGCTGAACGAGGGCTGGTTCGGCGAGACAGGCGTCTGAGGGCCAATTCCATGGCTGCCGCATGCCAATTGGAGGAGGGCCAGCGCGACCATCGTGCTGAGGAAGCTGACAAGTTTAAGGATGCGTGCTGGTTTGCCCGTTGATGGATGAGTCACAGCGGTTGGGATGCCGGAATGTGTACGGATGTTTGCAGCGAATCTCCTCATCCGTTACTTCTTCTTTTCGTTATTCGCAAGATCCAGGCCAAACTGGGGTTTCTCGTAGGTTCCCAGGATGTGTACCGGAACGATCTCTCCTTTCTTCTTCTTGCGGAAGAGCGGATCCATAATTTTCAGAAGCAGGGCTTTCACGCCGCTGGACGTCTTGGAGATTTTCGTGTCGACCTTCATTTCGCCGTGAAGGTTAATTCTGTGGTTCAGGATGTTGTAGGTGTCGTGCAGATGAGCTGTCGCGCCGGGTACTCCGAACTCGATATCGTGAAAGTACGCAACGCCGCCTGAGAGATCGACCGTTCCCTTAAGATCGGTGAGAACGGTCTCGGGATCATCCTTGTTTTCGCCGCGCGCTCCCGCGCTCAGCGCGTTCACATCTTTCTGGGTTTCCGGTTTGAAGGCACCCTCATCGATGCCAAACTTCCCATCGAGCTTCACGCGCTCGAGGAATGGTTGATCGCCGTGGCCAACCTGAGCGCGCGCGACGAGAGACATGTCCCCGGACATGGGAGAGCGGTTGGCGGTGACAAAGAGGCCGAGAATATCTTCAATCCGGCCGTGGCGCGACGTAAAACGAAGGTCGGCGACTTTGCCTCTCTTTCCCGGAGAGCCCGCAATGCTGCCTTGGGCGATGAGTGTAGTGCGTCCGAAACGAGCTTCGACATGGTTCAGGAAAGTGTCGCCGCGCGTGGCATCGACATAGGCGTCGAACCTCGTGGTTAGATTGTGCCGGTGACCGCCAGATGTGACGACGAAGTCTGGCGTATCGGTGGCACCCGAAACGTTGATGTGCTGGAACGCACCGTCGAACTTCCCGGCCGAGCCTAGGATGCCTGCGATCCCGCCATAGACGCCGAGGTCGGCGTGTTCGAAGGTGTAGGTGCCCGACATGGGGGTGTCCTGCGGATGACCATCGGCCCAGGGTCCGAAGGCGCCTTCGGTTGAGATTTCTCCAGGGGGATCGGGATTGTGGAACTTTAGCCGGTAGCGGATTGGGCTGCCCCATCGCACGCTACGCAATAGAGCTTCGTGAACATCAAATAGCAACGGATGTTTTGACGGATCGTCGGAAGTGAACTCCACCTTGGTGCCGTTTGCCACGAGCTCGTCAACGACCAAAGCGGAGTGTTGCGAGTGGAATTTTGTGTTGGCTCCGAAAGGCGGAATGAAAATGCGCGCACCTACAGCGGTGATACGCGGTACATGGTGCGTGAGAATTCCGGAAAAACTGCCTTCGATGATGAGCTTGTCGATCGTGATGAGTCTGAACTGATTTGTCCCATGGCGGAACTCGATACCCTCGAGTATGCATCCCGGAGAAGGGAAGTAAGTCGGATGATAACTGCGGATGGTGACAGTGCTGTCGGCGGCCTCGGCTAGGTCCTCCCGCACCGCTCTCTCGGAGAATGGCCAGTACTTCACACAGAGCACGGCAGCCACGCAGAGCACGGCGGCCGCGACGAGTGCGACGATGAGGAGCGTTTTGCGGAGTTTTACCCTGGTCTCCGATCGATGTCGGTCACGTGTGGAAGCTTGGGGTCCGGCAACATCGATCGACGACATGAAGCTTGGAGTGCGGTTCGTTGTGAAATGTTGGAAGCATCGCTATTAAATTTCGCGAGCGACGCTCATACCCTTTTCCACTGATTGTCTTTTCGGGAACGTGCCTGCGGAGAAGCTCACGTCGAATGATATGATCGTATGTGAATCTTCTGAAGCTCGATCTTCGCCGGTACATCTGCGAGCGCATCGCTCCTGCCGGGCTCTAGTTCCTGCCTCTTTTCGCTGACCTGAATTTCCTTTTGGTTTCGAATTTTCCACGGCAGTCTCGCGAACGAACTCTGTTCGGTCGGTGTCCGACCGAACTGGATTCTTCTGCGACGCAACTCTTATGGAGGACTTATGAAGCTTTTAGTGATTGGTTCCGGCATGATGGGTTCCGCTGCCGCCTTTGACATGGCACGTACGCCCCAAGTGAGTTCTGTGACGCTGGCGGATAGCGATGCCAAACGCGCCAGAGATGTGGCCGCACGGGTCAACCGGATTACGGGCGACAGGAAGGTTCGAGCGGTTGCTCTCGACGCAAGCGATGAGAAGGCGGCAGCCAAGTTAATGCAAGGGCACAGCGCTGCGCTATCGGCGGTTCCTTACTTCTTGAATCTTGGATTGGCGCGGGCGGCAGTGGAAGCACGATGCCACTTCGCCGACTTAGGCGGCAATAACACCGTGGTGCGACAGGAATTGGCGTTGTCGAACAAAGCAGAGAAGCGCGGTGTCGCGCTGGCGCCGGACTGTGGGCTCTCGCCGGGCATGGCGTCGATCCTGGGTGGAGAACTGGTACGACGGCTGGGAGGTCGCGCGGATGCTCTGCGTCTTTATGTTGGAGGCCTTCCCGAGCAGCCTACGCCGCCATTTCACTACCAGTTGGTTTTTTCCGTGGAGGGATTGATCAACGAATATGTGGAACTTGCGCGCATCCTGAGGAAAGGGAAGTTGACGACGATTGATCCTTTGACCGAGCCGGAGGACTTTCATATTGCCGGGTTCTCGCCGCTGGTGGCGTTTCACACTTCAGGCGGGACGTCGACTTTGCCGGAGACATTTGAGGGCCGGGTAGGGGAGTGCTTCGAAAAGACACTGCGCTATCCCGGACACTATGACTTGCTGTGCGAGCTGAAGGAGTTGGGATTGTTCTCGAGCGAGAAGATGAAGTTCGGCAAAGCGGAGATCTCTCCGCGCGCGATGATGTCGAAAATCTTCGAGGGGAAGTTTGCCTCCAAGGGACCCGACGTCTGCATCATGCGGCTGGAGGCGCACGAGTCCGTGAATCGAGCCGGCGTGCGTGGGCTGCTCGGCGGACGGCTCAAGGGGCGGGTCGCCTCATTCACCATGGTGGACCACTACGATCCCAAAACGGACATGAGCGCGATGATGAGGACGACAGCCTTTCCCGCATCGATTGTGGTGCAGATGCTGGCTTCGGGTGCAATCAGCAAGCGGGGCGGGGTGTTGCAGGAGTTGGACGTTCCGGCAGATCTGTTCCTGGGGGAAGTCGAGAAGCGGGGAATCAGGATCGAATACGCGATGGAGTGAGGGTCACGAACAAAAAAACCGCACAGTTGCGGGCTGTGCGGCCAAGGGTGAGAGGAAACATTCGAGAAAACGGGAAATTTAGACTTTCACGAACTTGCGGCGCACGATGCCAGCCAACCCAATCAAACCGGTGCCGAGCAGCGTCAGGCTGCCGGGCTCAGGTACGGGGCTATAGCCGATAAACTCCTGCGGGCCGCAGCCGGGCTTGCCGTTGAGCGGGGTGTAGAGCACCAGGCCGGAATAGGCGCTGTTGGATGCGGTCTGCGCGAGAGTGAGATAAGTGGCATCCGTCGTGGCGCCGCCGTAGGTCACGAACCCACTGCTGTGCTGAGCGTTCGTAGAAAAGAGTCCCCAGATTGCCCATTGCGCCTGTAAGGTCGTGAGCGAGCCAGTGATCATGCTCTTGTAGATCAGGCCGGCGGCCTTGTAGTCGAGCGCTTTGGTCGGTCCAAACAAGCCGTTGGCGATTCCCGCCAGGAAAGGCGACTTGGTAGCCGTCCAGGTTTCGCCAAAGTAGATATGGTTGTCATAGCTATCGCACATCATGGTCGAGAAGCTGCTGCTGCCGTTGATGGAGAAATAGTAGTGGTCCTGATGGACAGACTCTAACGTCAGGCTGACAGAGTTGGCGAACGCGGAGTTGCTGAGGACCAGGGCGAACAAGGTGATAAATAGGGCGAGAAAAATACGCTTCATAAGTTTGTCTATTTCGGGTACTCGAATGTTTCCTGAGTTGCTACTGGGGGGACTTGCTGAAGACTTTTTTCGGGGGGAACAGCTTACCTGCGCTGCCAAGCCGTAAGTGACGTTGGAGACTCCCTTACGGAACTGACTTCCGTAATCAACGGCATAGTACCAACGACAGGGAAGTATGGGAATGGCCCAGTCGTGGCGTTACTTTCGCCATCAGGGTTGCGATAGAGTGATTTCTCAAGAGTGGGATGCCAAACTAGTGAGTGGACTTTCGAGATACCGGCCATCATATTTTGTGCAAAGCTGTGCACTCTCTGATAGCATGCTTGGCAGAAAAGTACCGCAAGTTCTAGGATTTAGCGGAATTTGAGCTTGTCAGTGATGGCACTCGAACTGCTTTCCAACCATACGGGTGTGTGTGTCGGCCGAGCCCCAGAATCTGGGCCGCAAAGGTAGGGTAGAAGTTGTTGAATGAACCCCAGAACGGGGTGACGCGTACGGTGATCCGGAAACGCCGGAGCCGTCGCCATCGCCGCAATCGCCGGATACGTCGCGCGCTGCTGATCTTCCTGTGCGCCGCCTTCACCTTCGCGCTTTCCTCCGTAGCCCTGCAGTTCCTAAGCCCATCGCTGTTTCACACAGCAAGGAATGCGGAGCCAGACCGGAAAACGGTAGAAGCCAGCCGTAATCTTTTCCTCGCCTCGCAGAAGGAAATGCTGCGCGAGATGGATGGCCGCCCGGTATATCGATACTCAGTCGTTGCTGGCGGTGTGAGGGATGTGCGGGAATTGAAGTGGGCGGCCGAGCACGATCCAGTTGTTGCGGCGCATTACGTGGGCTTCGACTACGATCACGCGCGAGTGGTGAAATTGGTTCTGGCGCGGACGGCGTACGTTTCGTACCGCATTGGCAACAGGGTTTACTGGACGCGGCACCGGGTGAGCCTGAAGAAGGGCGAGACGGTCATTACAGATGGCAAGATGACGGCGCGCACGCGTTGCGCCAATCGCGTCGAGGAAGTTCCCCAACAGGCAACTTCGGAATCGGAGCCACCTGCAGCGAAATTTGATGAGCCGGTTCACCCCGACATGGGAACAGCCATGACTGCTCCGCCAGTGCCGTTTCAATCGGCGCTGATGAATCGCAACCCTGTTCCGGGATTGGGACCTGCAGTGCCGCTGAGTTCTTACGACCCGATCTCGAACGAAGGATTCACGCCGGTTTTGCCCGCGCCGTTGCCGGGCGTCTGTGGCGTTGGAACGAAGAAGAAGCCGAAGGATTCCGCTGGAATCGGAACCTCAGCGGTAAGTGGCGGCGATAAGAAAAAGAAGAAGGTTGACCCGTGCAATCCCGGTAGCGGCGGGGGAGGAGAAGTCCCTGAGCCAGGAACCTGGTTGCTTATGGGCTCCGGAGCCGTCGGCCTTTACTGGAAAGCGCGCCACAAGTTTTTGCGGCTGACCTCGCCCAAATCAGATCCACAATCCTAAGTAAGCGCACACCTTTCCCGGTCGACCGAGATCCGCCTTGGTGTACCCCTCGGGTAGCTGTATCCGCTGGGATGAGGCGCTAGCCTTGCGCTCCGAACCTAACAGAAACCAACTTTGATATGCCCGGCTCCTGCATCGTAACGCCATAGAGCACGGGCGCGATGCTCATCGTCTTCTTGCTGTGGGTGATGAGTACGAACTGGGTCTACTGGGCGCGTACTGGAAGATTCCGACCAGCAGTGCCAGTGCCGTCAGTGCCTTCTCTCCGCCGGAAAGCAGGAGAACGCTCTGCAGGCGCTTGCCTGGAGGCGAGGCCACGACATCGATACCGCTCTCGGCGCTGTTTAGTTCGTCAGTCAGCTTCATGAAGGCGTGGCCGCCCCCGAAGAGTTTTTTGAACGTGGCCTGGAAGTTCTCGTTGATCTTGGCGAAAGCTTCTTCGAACTTCTGCCGGGAAATCTGATCGATCTCTTTGATGGTGGCGATCGTGTTCTCGATCGAGGAGATCAGGTCCTTACGCTGGGTGTCGAGGAATCCGTGGCGCTCGGCTGTCTCTTTGTATTCTTCAAGCGCCATCATGTTGACCGGGCCCATGGCTTCGAGTTTCGAGCGCATGTCGCGGTAGAGTTGGTCTTCGTTCGCGAGTTCGTCGCCTGAGACCGTAGGAAGCGTGCTGTCGGCCATCAATGCAGCGCGCTCGATGCCAAGTTCGTTGAGGCAGGTCTCCGACATGTACTGAGCGTCGGACTGTAATTTCGCTGCAGTGGCCGACAATTCGCCGCGGCGATCGCGAGCCTGGTCGAGCAATTGGCGGCTGTTGTGCAGCAGGTCGTCAATCTCTCCAAGGCGAGCGCGGAGTTGCTCGGTTTCGAACTGCAGCAGGCCCTCGCGCGTCTGGGCAGCGTTGCGTTCGGACTCGAGATCGGTGGCTTGTTGGGCTAATTGCGCGTTCTCACCTTCACGCTGCAGCTTTTCGGCGGCCGCGCCTTCGATCTGCGAGACGAGCGCCTGCACGCGTTGCTCCATGTCAGTGAACAGGGATTCGATGCGCTGCAAAACGCCGGCAGCGGAACGATGACGTTCTTCGAGTGTGGCGACGCGGGCTGCGTGTTGCGAGGTCGTCTGCGCCGATTCCTCGCGGCGGAGCCTCAGAGTCGCCAGGGATTCCTGGCCAGCCGCAAGAATCTGTTCGAGTTCGACTTGCCGGAGCTCCAGCACTTCGATCTCAGACTGTCGGGCGCACAGGATGCCTTCCTGCTCGGCGCGCTCGGCTGCCAGACGGCTCATTTCCAGTTGCGCCACATTCAGGCGCTCACTCACGCGCATCACTTCCGACTCGAGTTGCTGCAGCATGTGGCGCGACGTCATCACCTGATGCTCGGCCTCCCGCTTTTCACCATCTAGACGCTCCAGCAGGGAAGCGAGCTCTGTAATTTCCCGGCCAAGGGTTAGAACCCGGGTTTCCTCCTCACGCAGGGCGCGCTCCAGATCATCAAGCAGGCGCAGGACGTCTCGCAGTTCGCGCTTCATCGAGAGCGGGCCTTCGGCACGCTGTTTGCCGCCAGTCACGGTGACGTTGTGGAAGCACTCTCCGGCCTGCGAGAGGAAGAAGGCATCGGGATTCTCCAGCGCAAGATTGCGAGCGACGTCAGCTTCCGGAACGATATAGCCGTCGCGCAGCTTCGGCAGAATCACTTCTAACGAACGGCCAAATCCGTTCAGCACGCGAATGGAGTGCTTGAGTGGAACGATCTGTGCAGCCGGCGGCGCGGAGTGGGCGGCTTCATCGAGCACAAACGAGAACTTGGCCTGGGAATCCTCAGGATGAACCAGGAACGTGGCTCGCCCGTCAACGTCGGTGCGCAACATGCGCAGGCCTTCGTCGGCGGCGTCCCAGGATTTCACGACGATGTAGTTGAGTTCGTCGCGCAGGAAATCTTCGACGACGCGCTCGTAGCGCGGCTCGACTTCGAGGAAATCAGCGAGTACGCCGACCGGTGCCAGGCCACTCTGCATTACGCCAGACTGAAACAGGCGGCGGACGGATTCGGTGGAGTATCCGTGCTCGGCGATGACTGCTTCGAGCGAGCCCTTCTTGCCCAGCGCAGTTGCGTACTCGGCGCGCAGGACATCGAGATTCGTCTTGGCTTGGCTCTCTTGCAGCTTCTTCGATTCGATCAGGCCGCGGACCCGGGTGATCTCTTCGCTGATGCCGGCTGCGCGTTGCGTAATGGACTCGAACTCAAGCGTGAACTGGCCGCGCTGTCCGCCGAAGGCCTCGACCTGAGTGTTTGCCGTCGCGATTTCGGCTTCGAGACGGCGTGCTTCACGATCGCATCCAGCGAGACGCTCTTCGGCCTGCGCGAGCTGATTGCGCAGGCGGGAAGCGGAGGAAACGGTGTCGAAGATGGCGACGCGCGACTCTTCCTGCCGGTGCTCGATCTCGGCGAGACTGGCGGAGGCTGCCGCAGCGTCCTGCTGGCACAGCGCGAGGTCGCTCTGCGCGGCAGCAAGGTCGGCGGCGGCGGATTCGAGAATCTGGCGATTGGCCTCGCGCTCGGATTCCAGAGCGGTCAGCCGGTGGCGAGCTTGGGCCAACTCGGCTTCGGCCGACGCCGAGCGTATCAGTAATTCGGCGCAGCGTTCCTCATTGTGGCGGCGGCGGGCCTGGGCGCGGTCGATTTCGAGCGCGATCTGGCTGATGCGGTCACGGTTCTCGCGCAACTCACTTTCGATCGAATATCCACGCTGCGTGCGGTCGGCGTGCTCGGTTTCGAGTTGCTGTACTTCTTCCGACCGATGGCGCATCTCGTCGGCCAAGGCGTTGAGCTGGGCATCGATTTCGGCGCTCTCGCGCTCGACCGCCGCGAACTTGCTGGCCAGCACCACACGCAGCTTGGCGCGCATTTCGTCGCGCAGGCGGGCGTAGCGCTCTGCCTTCGACGCCTGGCGCTTCAGGGAATTCATCTGGCGCGTGACTTCCTCGAAGATGTCGTTCACGCGGGCCAGATTGAGCTTGGCGTCTTCGAGGCGTGCTTCGGCAAGGCGCTTCTTGGTTTTGAACTTGGTGATGCCGGCAGCTTCTTCAAGGATCGCGCGGCGATCCGTTGGACGGCTGCTAAGGATCTGGCCGATGCGCCCCTGCTCGATCAGCGCGTACGACTCCGGACCGAGTCCGGTCCCCATGAACAGTTCCTGAATATCGCGCAAGCGGCAAAGCTTGCCATTGAGCAGGTATTCGCTATCGCCGGAGCGGAACAGGCGGCGCGTGACCACGATCTCGCCGCGGTGAAACTGCTGCTGGTTGAACTTGCGGCGGCGAATTTTTAAAACGACGTGCGGGGCAACGGTACCCATCGCTGCGTTTGCAGGCGGGGCGATTACATTATGCGCCGGCAGCGCGAAGATCGGTTCGTCGTCGGGAAACGCGATGGCGATGGTGTTGATCTTGGAACGCGGGATTTCGATTTCTTCCGTCTTCCCGGGTTGCGCGTCTTCGACGGCCTGCTCAGTGTCGGCTGCGGCGCGCGAGCGGACGGCAGCTTCGTCCCAGTCGTCGGTCACATGAGCTCCGGCCGACTCGGGCATTTCATCCTGAATATCGACTTCGGTGGCTGCGTTCGCGTCGGGCCCGCCGTAAGCTTCAGGATCGATCAGCGTCAGCGAAACTTCCGCCATGCCGGTGGGCTTGCGGTCGCGGGTTCCGGCGAAGATCACGTCTTCCATACGCGATCCGCGCAGCGTCTTGGCCGACTGCTCGCCGAGCACCCACGAGATGGCATCGGAGATGTTCGACTTGCCGCAACCGTTCGGGCCGATGATGGCGGCAATGCCGTCGCCATGGAACTTGAGTTCCGTGCGGTCACAGAACGACTTGAACCCGAGAATCTGAAGCCTCTTCAGTTTGAGCAAAGCATTAACTCCAGTGGCCAGCGGTCGGTTGCCAGTGAATCGGGTGCCCCATTTCTGGCCGGTTTTGCCAGAAGTGGGAATTTTCGTACAAGGCGCAGCTGTTTACCAGACGGATTCCTCCTCTGGCGGATTTGTTGCCACACCACTGTGCATAGTCGTTCGTCTCACCCCAGGCTGGATCGGGCGAGCACAAAGTTAAGCTACTGTAACGGTGAAATTGGGGCGGGGTCAAGCAATATAACACTATATGTAGTGTGGGCTTACAGCCGACCGCGCTAGGTTGCACAGACATTGCAGCAGGTGGACATTCTCAAGGTGGAGTCGGAAAGGAGGTGGGAAGAATCGCGAGAGCAAAATAAGGCTAGCGTATTTCGATCGAGGAACGCAATGGCGATTATGGTGCCGGGCGGTTTCGATCTGTCGCCCGGCACTGTGGAATGCAATGTGGAGTAGAATCGACAGTATGGAAACGATTCAGGTTGTCCTCGACAAAAGGCTTTTACAAGCGACCGACCAAGCCGCCCGCCGGACGAATCGAAATCGCTCCGCCCTGGTACGCGACGCACTGCGGGAGCATCTCCGGAGATTAGAAGTCCGCACTAGAGAAGAGCGCGACCGTCAGGGCTATTCAAAGCGTCCTCAGAGGGACGATGAATCGCTCGTTTGGGAGCCGGAGGCAACATGGCCGGCGGGATAGCGCGAGGTGATGTCCGCTTATACCAGTTCGCTCCGCCGGACAAGAAAAGACCTGTGGTCGTGCTCACCCGTGACAGCGCCATCGGTTATCTTTCGACCGTCACCGTTGCACCTATCACCTCCACAATCCGGGGCGTGCCATCCGAAGTTGTTTTGAACGAAGAGGACGGCATGAAAGCGCCATGCGCTGTGAACCTGCATAATGCGGTCACCATTTCTCAGAATCGATTGGGTCGACGGGTTGCCCAATTGAGTTCCTTCCGATTGAAGGAAATCTGTCTGGCCTTTGGCTTTTCTCTCGGATGCGATCTCGGTTAAGTCGCGCGGGGTGGCGGTTTCAGTACCTAATTCAGTGGGATAAGGCGGCGGGCCGGTTTTCCTGCTTTCGGTCGAAGTTGCGCCGGGCTTGATCGCGCTCTTTCCCGTGGGCTTTGGCCCAGAGGCAAAGGTCGCGCAATGGGCCAAGAAGGCTGCGGCCCATGCTGGTGATCCGATACTCCACTTTCGGCGGGACCACGGGATAGACCATCCTTGAAATCAGGCCGTCGCGTTCCATGCGCCGGAGGGTTTGCGTCAGGACTTTCGGAGAGACTTCGGACATCGCTTTCTGTAGTTCGCCAGAACGCAGCGGAGCGGGAGAGAGTACGTGCAGGATCGGGATGCGCCATTTGTCTGAGAGCAGTTCGATGGCGTCGCGCGACTGCAGCGCACGGAGTCTCGGGTTTTTCAATTCGGCCATACTTACCTCCAGGAAAGTACCATACCTCGCGGTGCGTAGCGCAGAAATCCGCCGTACTGGTAAAAGATCCTATCGGGCCGCGAAATGATGGCGGCCGTATGGAGGATGTTGTGAGTTTGAGAGATCCGAATCCTACGAATTCCAAGAAACCGAAACGCGTCGCCATCGTGCTTTCCAATCCCGCGGTGTCATCGACCACAGGATGGCCGGTGGGCTTCTGGTGGAGCGAACTGAGTCATCCGTATTTTGCTTTTCAGGAGAAGGGCTACGAAGTGGAGCTTTTCAGCCCGGATGGAGGGAAGTGCGAGGCGGATGCGATGAGCGATCCGCGCGATCCGAGCGGATACTCTGCCAGTGATCTGATCAGTATGGGCTTTATCGCGACACCGAAGCTGGCGGCGTTGATCGAGACCACGAAGAAGGTGGCCGAGATCACTCTGGCACGATTCGATGCCATCGTGGTGGCGGGCGGACAGGCGCCGATGTTCACGTTCGACAAGGCCACGGGCCTGCAGAAGAAATTCGTGGAATTTTATGAGGCTGGGAAGGTTGCAGCGGTGCTGTGTCACGGGGTTGCGATTCTGCGTTACGTAAAGCTGAGCAATGGAGAGCATCTGGCAAAAGGGAAGACTGTCACGGGCTTTGCGAACGTCGAAGAAGATTTCGCCGACAAAGCCGTCTGGAGTATGAACCTGCTCTCGCGGGACAAGCACATCATGCCGTGGCGGATTGAAGATGAGTTAAAGAAGATTGGAGCGAATTACATTCAGTCCGGAGTGTGGCGGGGATTCGCCGTCCGCGACGGGAACCTGATCACGGGGCAGCAGAACTTCTCGGGATCGGAAACGGCGGAGGCTGTGATTCGCGCGCTGGGAGAATAGCCGGCTTGTGTAGGGACGGACGGCGTCCGTCTCAGCGTGGGGCGGCGGCACAAATCTCAATTCCGGACTCTGTTTCCATGAAGTACAGGTCCGAGATTCCTACCCTTGCAAAGAACGCGAGGGTGGGGCACCCTCGTTGTGGCGGTTTGCAAAGAAACGAGAGTAGGCGACCCGACCACGCGAGGAGTCCCTATTGCCAGGCTCTGAGGTCCAAAATAAGGCGGGCAATGCGCAACTCCGCCGCAATTCGCTCGGCCTCCCCGAACTGATCTTTCATGGAATTACGCATATCGCTCCCGCCACGAACGTCGTATTCACGTTCCCGATCATCGCGATGAAGGCAGGCCCGGCGATGCCCATCTCGTTTTTGCTGACCACGATCGTTTGCCTGTTCATCGCCAACACGGTTGCGGAGTTCTCGCGTTACATGCCCTCGAGCGGTGGATATTATTCGTTCGCCACTCGCGGCCTCGGAAGCCGAATGGGATTCATCGCGACCTGGAGTTATCTCATCTACGACATCCTCGGTCCAGCCGCCTCTAGCGGCTTCCTCGGGTATCTGCTCTCCGACACGCTGCACAGCGGATTTGGAGTTCGCGTGCCATGGTGGCTGTTCGCGGTCGCGACGTTCGTGGTGATCTGGTTCTTCACCTACTACGGAGTCCGGTTCTCTATGCACACCACCGCGCTGCTCGGCGGGGCGGAAATGCTGATCATGTTGGCGCTGGCGTTCACATTTCTGAGGCATCCCGGACCGGGTTCACACTACAGTGCTCCGCTACTGCCCGCGCTTTCGCCGCATCATTACCAGGGAATCCTCGCGGGGATGGTTTTCTCGGTGCTTGCCTTGAGCGGATTCGAGGCTCCCGCTCCGCTGGCGCAAGAGTCTCGTCGTCCGGGAAGATTTGTGGCATGGGCCGTAATGCTGTCGTTGCTGGCTATCGGCGTCTTCTATGTGTTCACGTCCTACGCCAGCGCGATCGGTTGGGGAACGGGCAACATGGCTGCCTTCGCCTCCGACGACAATCCTTACTACGCGCTCGGCCACAAGCTGTGGGGAACCGCCTGGTGGTTGGTTGTCTTGGCCATCATCAATAGCGCGGTAGGGGCCGGCCTGGCCTGCACGAATGCGGCTTCCCGCGTGATGTACACCATGGGTCAGACCGGCACGCTGCCTGCAGCTTTCGGAAGAATCCATCCGGTCCACCGCACACCAACTTTCGCGATCGCATTCCTTCAGGTTTGCGGGTTGGTGGCGGTCCTGCTGGTCGGCCTGTTGCTTCGACCGGTGGACATTTTCAATTTTCTGGGCACCATTGCCACGCTGGCCGCAATTCTGCTGTACGCGATGGCAAACCTCGCGCTGACGGCGTATGTTCGTCGCGAACTTCCGCAGCACTTCAGCGTCTGGCGCCACGCTGTTGTCCCGTGGATGGGAACGCTCGCGCTTGTCCCGGTTTTTTTCGTCACCATGTACCCGGTGCCTGCCTGGCCATACAACATCACTCCTTACTGCTTCGCGGTGATTCTCATTGCTGGCATTGGATATATGTACTGGCTTGCTGCGCGCGATCCCGAGGCGCTTCGGCGCGGGGCAACTATGCTGGTTGGGAGCCCGCTTGACGAAGCCGGCGATGTGGATTGGAATCGCACAAGGAATTGATTCGGGGAGCGGCGCCTCGCTGCGTTCGGCGGGACAGCCGAACGCGGCTGTCCCCACATGTCCCGAGTTGATTTTCGCTACCCGAGCTTCTCGAAGAATCTGCAGATCGTTTCGATCCCGCGGTAGAAGTTCGGGATGTGGAACTTCTCGTTGGGCGCGTGCAGGTTGTCGTCGGGGAGGCCGAAGCCCATCATCACGCTGGGAATCTTCAGCACGTCCTGGAAATCGGTGACGATGGGAATCGATCCACCGCTACGGATGAAGACTGTGTCCTTCTTGAACGTGTCGTGCAGGGCTTGCGTGGCGGCTTCAATGTACTTATTGTCGGTGCTCACGACGCAAGCAGGGCCCTTGCTCCAGACTTTCACTTTCGTCTCGATGCCCTTGGGTGTGTGCTTCTTGATGAAGGCCAGGTACTTCTTCAGGATGTCGTCCGGATCCTGGTTAGGGACCATACGCATCGAGACCTTCGCTTTGGCTTTCGCCGGGATGACTGTCTTTGCGCCGTCAGCGATGAAGCCTCCGGGCATGCCGTGGACTTCCAGCGTGGGACGCGCCCACGTGCGATAGAGAACGGAATAGCCGGGTTCTCCGGTCAGGACTTTCGATCCGACTTCTGTCTTGCGGTAGTGCTCTTCGTTGAAGGGCAGGCGCTTCCAGGCTTTCAGTTCGGCTGCGGTCGGAGCCTTCACGCCTTTGTAGAAGCCGGGGATGAGGACTTTGCCCTTCGCGTCCTTCATCTTGCTGATCATCTCGATCAGGGCGAAGAAAGGATTCGGGGCGGCGCCTCCGTACATGCCGGAATGCAGATCGGTCTTCGCGCCATAGACTTCTATCTCGGTATAGACCAGCCCGCGCAGGCCGACGCACAACGTCGGGAGATCGGGAGCAAAGAGTTCCGTGTCGCAGACCAGCGCGAAGTCGGCTTTCAGCTTGGCTTTCTGCTTGCGGATGTATTCGGCGATCGACTCTCCGCCGACCTCTTCCTCGCCTTCGAAGATGATCTTCACATTGATCGGCAGCTTGCCGCCGCCGGTTTGCATGAGGGCTTCAAGGGCTTTGACTTCCATCCAAAGCTGGCCCTTGTCGTCAACGGCGCCGCGAGCATAGATGTTGTTGTTGCGCTCGGTCGGCTCAAAGGGAGGCGACTTCCATTCGTCGAGCGGTTCAGCCGGCTGGACGTCGTAGTGTGCATACATGAGGACGGTGGGCTTACCCGTAGCATGCAGCCAGTCGGCGTAGATGAGCGGGTGTCCCTGGGTCGGGATGACCTCGACGTTTTCCATGCCGATGCGGCGCAGTTCGTTGGCTACGTAGTCGGCGGCTTTTTTGATGTCGGGCTTGTGTTCTTCGAGAGTACTGACGCTGGGGATGCGGAGAAGATCTTTAAGTTCGTTTAGAAAACGCTGCTGGTTATTGCGGGCAAAATCTACTGCGGGAGAGGCCATGGTGAGTCCTTTCGTATTGGACAATCTGAATCTCGGGGGGCATCGCGGGACTGCGCGCCTGGACTCCGAGGAAACGAATCAGTATAGCGCGATGCGCGGTCTCACCACAGAGAGCACTGAGGATGACAGAGGACCTCTCAGGCATAGGCTATGCGGGTGCGGCGGCGCCAGTACGCAGCCGCCAGAAGCAACACTGTCGCGATCAGGTATGGGGCCGGACTGCTGGATGCAGGCGTCGTACCCATGAAGTCGATGCCTGGGATGTGATGAGCGGGACCCATATACCACCAGATGATGTACAGGGCTTCGAAGGCTTTGCTGCCTCCGGTCCAGACACCCAGGGCCAGCGCCAGGGTGGGAATGAATAGGGCGCCGGCGAACCAAGCCGCAAAGCCGGGGTGATCGCCGTTGATGAGCAATCTGGCGCCGATGCCGCCTCCGGCAAGGAGAGCGACAAGAACTCCCGCGGACCAAATGGCTGGCAACTGTCTCGACAATGCGTGCGCAGAAGAGAAGACGAGGGACTCCGTCGCGTAACGAGCTTCGCGCGATCCCATGGGAGACCAGACGAAAATCGGCCACAACCAGGCGGCTACAAAGACACCGCCACGAGCAGCATCGAACGGCGCGAACACGCAGGCGACGGCTAAGCCTGCGGCGACCAGATACCACCACCAGCGCTTGCCCTTCAGCATCAGACGCATTTCGGCGGCAACGATCCGGAAGAAGGGAATACCCGAAGGCGTTGACGGCAGCGGAGACAGATGTGCGGCCATAACCTTCGAAGACGTTGCTGTCTCGTGCGCCGCCGTCATTTGTGGTGCAACCTCCGCTGCCGAGCGGCGCTTGAACCAGGATCGTGCGGGGTCGAAACGATGGAAGAAGATTGACGCGGCATAGGCAATGGCAACGGCCACGGCGACCCAACCCAGCCGGACTAGAAGGACGTTGGTTGTCCAGTCGATGCCGTTCCATGGAAAGGTGCGGACCGCGTGCTCCCCGCCAATGGTCAGGCTGAAGTGGAAGTTGTTGTCACCGGTCGGATCAACCGCGTGCAAGGTCTGCCGTGAACTGCGGTAAAGAAGCTGCAACCCGGTTGGGTCGTCAAGACCTGTTACGCCGAGCGCAAGGGCCGCCGACCATATAAAGAAGTAGGCGACGTTCCCCACGCCTCCGCGCAAAAGAGGCAGAGTCTCAAAGAGCACAGCCGCGCTGGCTGCCAGCAGCATCGTGGGTAGAGCGAACAAGATGAATGGCGCCCAGAGCTTCCACAGTGAGAAGGAATGTGCCTCGGCACGCATGAGTTGCATGGCCACCGCTGCCACCATCAGGATTCCGACCATGCAGGCCAGCACTGCAAAATTGCTGAGTGTTTTTGCGATGGTGTAGAAATCCTTGCGCATTGGAGTGGCGGCGAGGATCTGTCCGACGCGCGTGTCGGTGTCACGCTGCACCGAGCCCTTCACGATGTAGAAGCCCGCGAGCGAGAGAAAGGTGGAACAGCAGATGGCCATCAGGGTGCCGATCCAGGCGGAGTTGTAAACGCCGCGATAGCCATTGCCAACAACGATCCAGACTTCCTCTGTGGCGACTCCGTAAGCGACCCAAAGAGCGCCTGCCAGGGTGAGCAGGAAACTGTAGCGGCGCACGCGCTCGAGGAAGTCGGCGCGAACCATGTGATAGAGGACGCGGGCCGAGTTCACGCGACGACTCCGGCTTCTACACTTGGGCTCACGGTTGCGGCGCGGTGCTGCGCCAGGCAGAACAAATAAGCGTCTTCGAGATTCGCGGTGACGGGCTGAGCGCCATCCGGCGGCGTTTCGCCGAGTAGGCGGGCATGCACTCCGTCACTGCGGCGGGCTGTGTTGCTGACCAGGTAGCGTTGACGGGCTGCGTTCAAATCCGCGCTGGGAATCACCCATTCCCAGACTTTGCCCTCCACGCGACGCAGAAGTTCTTCAGG
>QIAL01000506.1 GCA_003225535.1 Acidobacteriota bacterium
ACTGGTGGCGGATGTCGATGCGGGCACGGTTGTGGATGGGGTTTATCGCAACCGGGCGCTGGGTTTGTCTTGCAAGGTTCCGGCGGGCTGGGTGCTGCGGACTGAGGAGATGAATGTGCGGGAGGAGTCTGAGTCTAACGCTGCTGAAGAGAAGCCTTCACCGCAAGGCAGCACGGGAGCAGGTCGCTCGGCTTCGCCTTCGCGGGACAGCCGAGGCGGCTATCCCTACGCCACCAATGGTGATCCACAGGGGGGGCGCGTGTTGCTGGCGGCGTTTTCGCGGCCTCCGGACGCGAAGGGGGAGGACGTCAATTCGTCGATCGTGATCGCCATCGAGAAGGTTGCGACTTATCCGGGGCTGAAGGAGGCGGCGCAGTACTTCGGGCCGCTGACTGAGGTGGCGAAGGCGCAGGGCTTCATCGTGGATGAAGAGCCTTACGAGATCGAAATGGGGATGAAGGTTGTAGTGCGAGCGGATTTTCATAAAGATGTGGGGACGCGGGTGATGCGGCAGTCGACGGTGGCGTTTTTGGCGCAGGGATACGCCGTGTCGATTACGGTGATTGGCGGAACTGAGGATGAGGTGGAGGAGTTGGTCGATGGGGTGGTGTTTGGGAAGTGAATAGCTTCGAGCTTTGAGCTACGAGCTTCGAGCAAAAGCGGCTCGGTGCTTTAGTAGGGATCCTTCGACTGCGCCACGACTCGCCTTGCTCGTCGTGCTTCGCTCAGGACGACAAACATCACAGGTACTGGTGCGGCGCCTCAGGATGACAAATGTTGAGATGTGCCTTATTCAAGGGATTCGGGGTGGAGGCTCAAGTCTTTTTCGCCGGCGGCTTTTTTCTCGGCGTATTTTTTCATCCAGGCTTCCCAGGATTTGCCGGCGGCGGTGTCGCGTCCGGTGAAGGCCAGGGCGGCGATGTCGGCGTACGAGATAGAGACCTTATCGTCACGGTCGAAGAGGTAGCCTTCGATTTTGGATCCATCTTTGCGGGTGATGGTGATGTCGCCGCGGTAGTCGAAGGCCTTTTCCAGGGCTTGGCGGAGGTCTTCGTCGCTGGCTACGCTCGGGATCCAGCCTTCCAGATTTTCGTGTTGAGTGCCGGGGGCGACTTCAAGCGCGTCGGGGTTGACGTGCGGCGGATGTTGGTCGACGTGGCCGGCTTCTTTGCCTGTCATGGTTCCCCGTTTCTTTCAAGTCTAGCCGGCGAGGTTGAGTCCAGCCACGCCTTCTGGACCCAAACGCGCGCGTTCACCCATGCTCCGGTGTCGGCGTTGCACAAGTCCACGTCCCTTTCGGAATCGTCGTAATCGAAGTCGAGTGTTCCGAACTCAGCAGCTCTTGAACTCATTTGCGTCTTGTCATATTCCGGCGCGGGAGAGTATTCGTACTCTTCAATTGCTTTCCGAAGATATTGCCGCTTCAGTTCTACATCTCCGGCTTCTTTGGCTGTCATTGCGTGTCCTTCAGCTTGGGGCTTTGAGGCATGATCGGGGAGCAAGACGTTTTACTCAAGGCCTCCCGCAGTTACGATGGCCGAACATTGCGGCATTGCAGGGTGCGCTCGGCTTCGCCTTCGCTTGGACGGCCGAGGCGGCCGTCGCCACATGATGCATTTTCAGGCCCGCGTTTCCTGCAGAGTGTCGGTCGGAGGCGCGATTTGGATTAGCGGGTTGACAGGAGCCTGCCGTTCTTCCAGCATCTTCAGCGCCTCTTTGTCTTTGTATGTCGTGAATAGTGTTGCTTTCACGGTGGCGAGGAATCCGCCTAACGAGCTGAACGTCGCATTTACTGCGCTGGCTTCGTAGCCGCTATGGACCATGCAGTTGGCGCAGGCGGGATTGCCTGATTCGGTGCCGTAGTTCTGCCATTCTGTTGTCGACAGCAGTTCTGAAAAAGTTTCCGCGTAGCCGTCTTGCAGCAGGTAGCACGGCTTTTGCCAGCCGAAGACGTTGTAGGTCGGCATGCCCCAGGGCGTGCAGGGGTAGGTGCGCTTGCCCATCAGGAATTCTGCGAAGAGCGGCGATAGATTGAACTGCCAGCTCTTCTTGCGGTTCGAGAGGATCGCGCGGAACATGCGACGGGTGCGGGCGCGGCCGAGAAAATGCTTTTGGTCGGGAGCTTTGTCGTAGGAGTATCCCGGGGAGAGCATCATCCCCTCGACGCCGAGGTCCATCATTTCGTCGAAAAAGGCGCGGACAGATTTTGGATTCGCGCCATCGAAGAGCGTGGTGTTGGTTGTGACGCGGAAGCCGCGCTTCAGGGCTTCTTTCACGGCGTCGACGGCGATGTCGTATCCGCCCTCACGGCATACGGCGAGGTCATGCTCTTCGCGTTGGCCGTCGAGGTGAACGCTGAACGTCAGGTACTTGCTGGGCTTGAAGAGGTGGATCTTCTCTTTCAATAGCAAAGCATTAGTGCAGAGATAGATGTACTTCTTGCGGGCAACCAGGCCCTCGACGATCTTCTCGATCTCCGGGTGCATTAGGGGCTCGCCGCCGGGGATTGAGACCACGGGGGCGCCGCATTCGTCGACGGCGTGGAAGCATTCTTCGGGGCTGAGGTCTTTCTTCAGGATGTGGGCGGGATATTGAATTTTGCCACATCCGGCGCAGGCCAGGTTGCAGCGGAACAGGGGCTCGAGCATCAGCACGAGCGGATATTGCTTGCGTCCGGCGAGCTTTTGGCGGAGGACATAGCTCGCGACGGTCCACATTTGAGAGACGGGAACTGGCATGTGTTAGGGGAACCCCTTCCAGGTATTTTATCAGGGAATGAGGATGGAGTTTGGGGAGGGACCGGGGTGGGCACGGCGGAGGCGAGCATCGGGCTAAAACGCTGATTCTTCGGGACGCTTCACGCCGCCCTAAAGGGCCCGTCTTTCCACGATGGATTCAGAATTTCTGCGGCTGTCTAGGACGAGGTTCGTGGTTGGGGGCGCTTGGCTTCGCCTTGCTGGACGGACGAAAGCGTCCGTCCCTACAAGGGGCTTGTTGCCTTCGGCGCCCCCCCGACGCCGACACGGTCTATAAAGTCTGCAACCTCGCGGCGGGTTGATCCCTCTAAGGATGATGATCTTTCGCTTGTTGGTACGGACCAAAGGTCTCTTGTTCCGGGACGGAAAACCCGGTACCCTGAAGTCCGGCCGTTTGTATGTTTAACCCCCACCCGAACCTCGCCGATGAAGTGAACCGCGGGATCATCCAGTCGGAGATCGAAGGCGGCGTGTTTCTGAACGATCTGCCGCCGTCGACGGTGCTGGAGATTCAGACGATGCATCACTGCTACAAGGCGGTGCTTTTGGGTGGGAGCGAGGCGCTCCTGTCAGGGCATCCGGAGTTTTGTCCGGAGCCGGTGCAGGTCGCGATCTCGGGCTCGACGTGGGGCGGGTCGATGCTGAAGCTGCAGTTTGTGGGGCGAGGGATGCATCTGGAGTTCCGGCATCCGCAGTATCCAATGCCGATCGTGACGTCCCCTATTCAGGAAATCCGGGACAACGTGGCGTTGCCGGCGGTGGAGTTCGATGGGCGGGCGCACGGGGCGCATTCCTGACGGGGCGGCTGACGCTTCTTATCTTTTCCTTCCTTATACAGCGCTGAAGCGCCTTCTTCTGAGTTGTGAGCTCCGTAGATGAGTTTAACGGACGCGGTCGAACGCGGGCTTTGCCCGCGGGACGCGCGAAGGCGTCCGTCCCTACACTTGCGGCTCGGCTTCTCCTCCCCCATATTTTCAGTGAATCACCGCAAGTGGGGCTGGCCAAGACATTGACTTGCCTGGAGGGAAGGCACTACTATTCCGGCGAGCGGGCGTGTGCCCGTCCTTCATGCCGCTACTTATCAAACCACGGGAAGTCGCTCACGTCACCATTCTCGACATCCGCGGCCGCATTGTATTGGGAGAAGAGATTCATCTGCTGCGCGACGCCGTGCGCAACCTCATTGCTGAGGAGAAGAAGAAGATCATCCTCAATCTGGCAGATGTGGATTACATCGACAGCTCCGGAGTGGGCGAGCTGGTGGGAGCATTCACCACGGTGCGTAACGCCGGGGGAGAGTTGAAGCGTCTGAAGCTGACGCAGTGAAGTCGTTCGACTATTACTTTGCGAAGTAGTTCCTCGGGCCTAAAAGCCCAATTGCCGTGCCGATCTTACGCGGCGCTGAAACGCCGACTTCCACGCGCTGGTATCGGTCCCGTTTGAGAGTCGATTCACCAGAGGCGGCCTGGACGCGGGCTTCGCCTGCGGGAACGGGCGAAGGCGCCCGTCCCTACACTGAACCGTTTTTAGTAGTTTGCAAGCCCCTGGGCACGCGCTACCATTTATCTCAACAATTATCGTGGGCCACGCTAGTAGTTGGGTGCGGGAGTGGCTGAGTGGCGAATTACGGCAGTTCCGATCATCGGTCGCTGCAGGAGAAGACTGCCCGCGAATTAATCTGGACTTCCAATCGTACATTTCAGGGATGGACGTGCTCGCAATGCGAGTGGAATTCTCCCCTGCCGACGTTGCTGAGTGAAGCGGACGCGCGCACGGCGTATGACCGGCTGGCAGCCGCGAAGTTCCGCGAACACAAGTGCGCGGACCATTTGGCGCGGCTTGAGATGGTGCAGGAACAGGACAACTTCACGGGCCGCATCCGGAAACTGGTCACGCAGGGATTCAAGCCGAAAGACGCGGTCGAGTTGTTTTTGCAGGAAGTCGAACTGGAGTATCGGAATGACCCGAAGACGTTGGCTCGCGCGAAGGCCGAGGGGGAAGACTTCTTGCGACGGCTGAAGACAGGGTTGATTTGAGGAGTACTCATCACAGAGGAGCACAGAGGGGGCGGGGATCGATGCGATTTAGGCGGCCGAGACGCGGGCTTTGCCCGCGGGACCGACGAAGGCGTCCGTCCCTACACGATCAATTTCGTCCCTGGACAATCAATTTTTTATTCCCATTTGGGTGAGGATATAGGCGTAGTCGAAGGCGGCCTCGTGGAGGCGGTCGTACCTTCCTGATGCGCCGCCGTGGCCCGCGGGGCTTAGGTTCGTCTTGAAGATCAGAGTGTTGTGATCGGTGCGCGTGGCGCGCATCTTGGCGACATACTTCGCGGGTTCCCAGTACATCACCTGGCTGTCGTTGAATGATGTTTTGACCAGCATGTTCGGATACGCCTTCGCCTCGACGTTGTCGTAGGGCGAATAGGTGATCATGTAATCGAACGCCGGTTTCTCTTTCGGATTTCCCCATTCTTCGAACTCGCCCACTGTAAGCGGCAGGCTTTCGTCGAGCATAGTGTTCATCACGTCGACGAACGGAACTTTGACCACGGCCGCGTGAAACAGATCGGGGCGCAGGTTAAGGACCGCGCCCATGAGCAGGCCGCCGGCGCTGCCGCCTTCGATGACCAACTTGTCTTTCGATCCGTAACCGCGCTTGGTGAGGTCTTCGGCGACCGCGGTGAAATCGGTGAAGGTGTTCTTCTTGTTCATCATTTTGCCGGCGTCGTGCCAGGCCTTGCCCATCTCGCCTCCGCCGCGGATGTGGGCTACGGCATAAGTGACTCCACGATCGACCAGGCTGAAGATATTGGAGCTGAACCACATGTCGAGCGAGAGGCCGTAGGAGCCGTATCCGTAGAGATAGAGAGGCCCGGTGCCGTCGAGCTTCGCGCCCTTCAAATGCAGCACGGACACTGGAATCTTTGTGCCGTCGGAAGCCGTAGTGTAGATCTGCTCGACTTCATATTTGTTGCGATCATATCCGCCGGGAACTTCTTTCTGCTTCAACAACTGAGATGCGCCGGTTTCCATGTCGTAGGAAAAGACCGAAGCCGGAGTGATGGGAGATTCATAAGCGTAGCGGAATTCCGTGGTGTCGTACACACGGTTCGTGTACGGCCGGACATCATAGGCAGGTTCGGGAAATGCGAGCCGGCGCGAGTGTCCGTTGCGCAGGTCGACGACGCGGATTTGCGGCAGGCCATTTTCGCGCTCGTACAGGACCAGGAAGCTCCTGAACATATCCATTTCATCGAGCATGATGGCCGCATTGTGCCCCATGACCTCATGCCAGTTTTTGCTCCCAGGATCGGTGACGGGAGCGGTCACGAGTCGGAAGTTGCGTCCTGCGTCATTGGCCCGGATGTAGAAAGAATCGGCGTTGTGGTCGGCGTAGTATTCGACGCCCTGCTTGCGGGGCTCGATGGTTTTCCAATCCGCTGCGGGATCCTTGGCTGGGATATAGCGCGCTTCGCTCGTCGTGTGGCTGCGCAGCTCCATGATGATGTACGCTTCGCTGCGCGTCTTGAAAGCGCGAACCGTGAATTTCTCGTCGGGCTCTTCGTAGACGAGCCTGTCAGGATCGGAGGATCCAACTGTGTGGCGATAGAGGCGGTATTGGCGCTTGGAAGTGGCGTCTTCCTGCGTGTAGAAGATGGTGCGGTTGTCGTTGGCCCAGACTACAGAGCCGACGCGCTCGGCATGATCGACGAGCGTTTGACCGGTGCGGAGATCTTTGACTGCGAGATTGAACTGGCGGAATCCAGTGTTGTCGTAGCTATAGGCCAGAAGATTTCCGTCAGTGCTGACCGCAAAGGCCTGCACCGTCATAAAGGCCTGGCCCTTCGCCAGTTCGTTGACATCGAGCAGGACTTCTTCGTTGGCGTCGGCGCTGATTTTCTTGCGGCAACGGATGGGGTACTGCTTCCCGGCTTCGGTGCGGATGTAATAAAAGAAGTCGCCCTCTTTATAGGGAACCTCGACGGTGGGCTTCATCACCGCATCGTTGTAGGCGTTTTCGGCTTCGAGATAGGCGCGGACCTCGGGGTTGGATTTCTCGCGCATCCAGAAATAGTTGTCGGTCAGCTTGTGGCCGTTAATCTCGGTGACGTGCGGGATCTTTTTCGCGACCGGCGGAGACGGAAGGTCGTCGGCTCGGGTGAAAACGAGCAGCGAGATGGGCACGAGGGCGAGCAGGTGATAGAAGGTCATAGGTAAGCTCAAGTGTGGCTTCGAACCAGAGTTCGCGACAAGCGGGAACGATAATACGAGGGCGCGGGGAAATGCAACGTTCAGCCCCGGCACAAATCCTCGCGCAGCCAGTGATCAGAGCACCTTTCTAAAAGGGCGAGGTTTTGAACCGC
>QIAL01000508.1 GCA_003225535.1 Acidobacteriota bacterium
GCCCCGCTGCAGGAGTGCATCGACGGATCCGAAGGTCTCCCGGACAATCTCTTGCACGCCCATGAACCCGCGTCCAATGCGCTTTTCCGAGAGTTGAAAGATTGCCGCTTCGGTGTCGCTGAGCACATCCTCGGCGGCATCGGACTGATCGCTGGCGCGCGCAATGGCCGTAGTCGCCGCGGAAATCACTCCGCGCAGCAGCGCCTTGTCGCGCACGATCTTGACGTAATGCTCAATGCTCGGCCGCTCCGGCACGCCATCCACCAGGCTCGACACATAGGCCACGTCGCCGATCGGCTGCAGATCCTTGTGCCGCTCGAGTTCCTCGATCAGCGTGATCATGTCGATCGGCCGCGAAGATTCCGCCAGGTCCACCATGCGCGAATAAATCCGCCGGTGCGAATCGAGTGAGAAATCCTCGACGCGCAGATGTTCCGCCGCCTGGTTGTAAGCAAAGTTGTCGAGCAGGATCGCGCCTAGAATCGAGCGCTCAGCATCCACATTCGCCGGAAGCGTGCTGATGGTGTAATCAGAAGTGGCCAAGAATTTTCCCAAGCACAAATTTAAAAGTCGGTACGACGAACATTACCCGCACTCCCCTTGTGAATGCGACGCGCACCCTTTGGAAAACTCCTTCGAATTGAAAAAAGTTTGGCAAGTCACGATTCACGTAGCGACAGCCGCCTCGGCTGTCCTGTGAAGGCGAAGCCGAGCGGCCCCGTCATTTTGTTGAGTGTAGGCGAATAAAAGACGAACATCAAGAGCGCAAGGAATTAATCCGCGCGAGATAAGGAACCGCGAGATAACGAAGCGCGATATCCAAAGCCAACGACCAACGACTGCCCCAAAAAATCGAATGCGGTCCAGGGCCAGCCACCCCGGACCGCATCTTTCGTGTGTTCCTGACCTGCCTTAGTCACCGCAGAGGCGGCGCCATGACCACTTCAGCTGGGCAACGCCCGCAAGCGGGTGCTGCACTTGCCGAAGCCAGTTGCCGATTTGCTATCTCGCGATGGCGAATCTGCAACCGTGCGGTGGCCAGCGGCCTGTCTTCTGCTCCGAAGAGCAATAAGGGGGAGGAGGCCGCAACGCCCGGGCAACCAGTCGCGCAGAGCGCGTTTCTGGAAGTTTCCCCCCGGTGACTCCCTCGCGAGAATCGCCGGTTACCGCTAGCTCTGCCGCATTCATTCGGCCCAGCCAGGAACTTTCACGTTTCGCTGAACACACTCTCCGTCAGTTTGTTGCGCGCCGCAAGTCAAATTCCTAGCCCCATTGTGCAGAAACTGTGGACGATGAGAGTTCTCTGTGGAAGACCGAGGAAATCTAAGAAAGAATTTTGACCGCAGCCGACGCTGCCCCAAATGCCTTCAATAACTTACACAAAGAGTCAGTCTCTACGGATGCCGATCTGACCAATTCAGTCACAATGCATTCCCGCAGTGGCCTCCGTTCAACCCTGGTCGAAGGGAGTGTATGGCCTAAACGTGAAAGCGAATCGACATCCATCCGCGCGCGTTATTGCTATGCTGTGGCATCTTTCTTCACGACCTGACTTTCGCATCACCTGGAGCGACCTGCATGTTGCGCAATGTAGTTTCGATTGCAATCGTATTGCTCGCCATGCTGGCTGTCACCGCACAGCCGCAACATGACAAGGAGTTCTGGCGGACTATCCTCAAGCAGCACGCGGTTGTGCCCGAGCACGAATCTGCCGACGCGTTGGCGCACGAACTCAGCGCGACGCTCGCATCCCCTGACCCGGAAGTTCGCGACGACTTGGCCTATTCAATCCTCGCTACCTGGATCCACCGCGGCAATGTGCTTTCCACGCCTACGTTGATCTCCTTGACCGACGAATGGCGCGCTAACCTCAAAAGCGGGCTCGGCGAAACCGGCACCGATTCTGTCCTTAAGCGATCCTTTTCAGCTCTCTGTCTCTCCGAGATGGCGCGGCGCGAGGCCAAAGCGCCGTTCATGGGGCCGGAGCGCTATCACAGCCTGGTCGCGGAGGCGACCTCATACTTGCGGCAGGAGCGGGACCTGCGGGGATATGATGCCAAACTGCACTGGATCCACGCCACCGCGCACACGGCCGACCTGCTCGCCGCACTCGGCGAAAGCCCACAACTCTCGAAGGAGGAGGCTGACAGCATCCTGCAAGCCATCCAATTCCGACTCTCGACTGCGACGGAAGTCTTTACCCAAGGAGAGCAAGATCGACTCGCGATCGCCGTTGTGTCGGTGATGCGCCGAAAGGACTTCGACGCTTCCGCCTTCGGTTCGTGGTTGGCGCGGCTGCAGGATGAAGATCGCGACGTGTGGACGGCCACCACTCCCGAGTCTCTTGCGCGGTACCAAAACCACAATTACCTGCTCGAGGCTCTAACCGTTCGCATCGTGATGGAACCAGACTCAACGCGCATGGCCGACTACCGTCAGCAAGTGGTGAAGTTGCTGCGTACCCGATGATAACCCGTACCGCTGTCCACTTCCGTACACCCTCGTCCGTTGATGGTCAAAAGCCCAGTGTTTTCGCCGACCGATCGAAATTACTCTTTTCCTTGCAAGGGTTACTGCCTGAGCCGGTGGCATCGGATTTGCACTCAAGTTCCAATCGGTTACTCCTATGGAAACTCTACTTCACGACCTTCGCCACGCTTTCCGCCTCTTGCGGCGCAGTCCAGGATTCACGGCCGTCTCGGTCATCACCCCGTCCTCTGCCGTACAACAACCCCGATCGCATCGTAGCGATCCATGAGGTCAACACGCGCGGCACCTGGTCCCGGCTGGCCGACCCCAACTTCGACGACTTTCGGGACCAGAACCACAGCTTCGAGTCGGCGGCGAAATACAGCGCGTATGTGATATCAGTTTCAGGGGGCACGCAGCCCACGCGCACGATGGTTGCCAGCGTTTCCCCGAATTTCCTGAAAGTCTTCCGCGTTCAACCGATCATCGGGCGCGACTTCGTTGCTGCTGACGCCCGCAAAGGTGCTGCCCCCGTCGCGCTCGTCAGCGATGAATACTGGAAGCATCATCTCGGATCGTCATCTGATCTCTCCCAGCTTCACCTCAAGGTCGACAACCAAATCTTCGCGGTCATCGGCGTTCTTCCCGACGGCTTTCAATTCCCAACCGAAACCGAGCTGTACATCCCTGCTGATCTCGAAGGCGAAAATCCCAGCCGCACTTCCCACAACTGGGACGCAGTTGCTCGCCTTCGGGACGGCGTCACGTCCCAGCAGGCGAATGCCGAGATCAGCACCATCGCCCGCCGCATTCACGACACCTCGACGGAAAAAGGCGACTACCTCCTCGCAGACGCGGCCGTTCTTCCACTGCAGGCCTCGATGACGAGCACAACTCGCCCGACTCTGCTGATCCTTCTCGGCGCGGTGGGATTTCTTCTCCTTGTCGCCTGCGCCAACGTCGCCAACCTGCTGCTCGCGCAGGCTTCCGTCCGCGAGCGGGAACTCGCCGTGCGCAGCGCTCTCGGCGCCGGCCGCGCGCGCCTCATCCGCCAATTCCTCACCGAAGCACTTCTACTGTCGCTCACCGCGGGAGCTCTCGGTGTTCTCGGAGCTTTCTCCGGCGTGCGCGGGTTACTAGCGCTCGCTCCGCAAGATCTGCCACGCCTCGACAGCATCGCGGTCAACGTTCCAGTACTCATGTTTGCGTTATCCCTCTCCGCAGCAGTTGCCGTCGGTCTCGGCATCTTCACCGCTGTACGTGCCACTTCCGGCGATGTCCGCGAAGCTCTCAGCGAAGGTGGTCGCTCGCAATCGGGGTCGCAAAGCAGCGAGCGTGTCGGACGCATCATCGTCGCGTCTCAGATCGCTATCACCCTTGTTCTTGTCATCGGTGCCGGACTCTTCGGACGCAGCCTGATGAAGGTCCTCGAAGTCGATCCCGGCTTTCGCGTCGACCACATTGTCACGATGGATGTCGCGCTCCCCTGGGCCGATACTCCCAAACAGAAGTCCACGCAAATCGCCTTCTTCTCCAGCCTGATCGACCGCCTCAAACAGATTCCCGGCGTGCGCAAAGTCGGCGCGACCAGCGGCCTTCCCATGACCGGGGGCCTTCCCGATGGCGCGTTCATGCTGATGACGCAGGATGAAGTTCCAAAAGTGAGCCTTGAAGACCGCGAGGCGTTGGGCCGCGCCTTCGACCGGCTCTTCCAGCAGAAGGAACGTTTGGGGGGCACCGCCGACTTTGGAGTCGTCACCGACGGATACTTCCAAGGCCTCGGCATCCCACTGCTTCGTGGACGCCTCTTCGATGATCGCGAAACCGCCGAATCTCCGCATGTCGCTGTGATCAGCGAATCATTGGCGCGTTCACGCTGGCCCGGACAGGATCCCATCGGCCACACCATCGAATTCGGCAACATGGACGGCGATCCGCGCCTGCTCACCGTAGTCGGCATCGTCGGCGACGTGCATGATTATGGTCTCGATGCACCGCCGCGTCCGACAGTTTATGTAGATCTGTTCCAGCGTCCGCGAGCCGCAGTCACGCTCACCATGTTGACGGATGCCGACACGCAGCTGGTCACCACCTCGGCGCGCAGCATTCTGCAGGAACTCAATCCCGAGATTCCACCAACGTTCCGGACTTTCGCACAGGTCTATTCCGCGTCGCTGGGATCACGCCGATTCAACCTGATCCTGACCGGCTTTTTCGGAATCGTCGCGCTGCTGCTCGCAACGGCGGGTGTCTTCGGCGTGATGGCATACTCCGTCAGTCGCCGCACCCGCGAGATCGGAGTCCGGGTAGCGTTGGGCGCGCGCTCGCGCGATGTGCTCGCCATGATTCTCGGCCAAGGCATACGCACAATCGGGATCGGCATAGCCATCGGCCTGGTTGGATCCTTCGCGCTCACGCGAACGCTGTCGTCGCTGCTGTTCGGCGTCACCGCAACTGATCCGCTAACATTCGCCGCAGTCATTGCCCTCCTGATCGCGACAGCGCTGCTGGCGTGCTACATTCCCGCTCGCAGGGCGACCAAGGTCGATCCCATGGTCGCGTTGAGATACGAGTAGCGAGAATTGAGTAATTGGGGAATTTAGAAATTGTGTAATTGAGAATGTGGAGCGGACTGGCGCGGTGGGTACCCCTCCCCCTCGGTATATCGGAATGATCGAGTTAGCGGGAAATGGGAAAAAAGATCTTGGGGCACAATCACTTGCGGGCAAAATCTTGATCTCAAAGAACTTAGAGGGCTGAAATCGGGTCTCGGTCCCAAAACGGGACGACGTGCGGACTCTGCGCGCACCGTCACGGCAGGCAATCAAAAGTGTTCGAGTCTGCCCAAGGCTTGCTCACCGGCAATCCGTGCTCGCTAGCCCGCGCAATAAACACCGACTCCGCCCACTCCACCTCTTTCCTGCATCGGTACAGAAACTCAGCGGGGATACGGGTGCCGCGAACGCCGCCTTATCTCTCTATTGGAATTTTCTGACCAGCCAGAGGCAAGCAAATTCGCCGACAAATGCGGGAGGGCATTCCCAAAACGGGAAGTCCATGGAAATAACTACCGCCAGTTCAGGCGTCCGGGAAAACGAATTCATCATTCGTCGTTTTCATCATTCTCGTGCATGGAACGCCGCTTACACTGGAATCGATGTTGCA
>QIAL01000507.1 GCA_003225535.1 Acidobacteriota bacterium
CGACTACGGGAACACTGAGTTCTTTTGCCAGCGCCTTCAGCCCGCGCGAAATCGCCGACACTTCCTGCGTGCGATTTTCAAATCTTTTTCCGCCGCCGGACATCAGCTGCAAATAGTCGACGATAATCAGATCGAGCCGCCCTTGCGACTGCTTCAGCCGGCGCGCCTTCGCCCGCATCTCGCTCAGCGAAATTCCCGGCGTGTCATCGATGAAGATTGGCGCGTGCGCCAACTGCTCCATCGCGCGCACAACTTTTTTCGTGTCGTCCTGCCACAGCGACCCGGTGCGCATCTTGTGCGCGTCGACTCGCGCCTG
>QIAL01000509.1 GCA_003225535.1 Acidobacteriota bacterium
ACCCGCTCTTCCAAGGCATCAGCGGCAGCACCAATAACGCCATCTCCAACTACAACTCGCTGCAGGCGTCGATTACCAAGCGCATGACCCACGGACTAAGCCTGAGCTTCAATTACGTCTGGTCGCATATGCTGGATGACCAGGATTCCTCCGGGTGGGGCAGCCGCGGAGGAACGCAGGATTATCAAAATGCGTTTAATCCCGCGGCGAACTACAGTAACTCCAATTTCGATGTCCGCCATGCTTTTAAAGGCTATGCCGTTTATCAATTGCCTTTTGGTAAAGGCAAGCAGTTCCTGAGTGGCAGCCGCTTGCTCGACGCAGCGGTGGGCGGCTGGCAACTTGCCGGGACGGTTATTCTCCAGAGCGGAAACCCCTTCACTGTCTACGGGAATCAGGCCAACTACTCACTGGCAGGCACGCAATTTCCAAACTGGAACCCGGGAGTGAGTTGGAGGCCATCTGGCGGGTCGAAGCGCACCGAATGGTTTAATGCGGGGGCCTTCCTTCAGCCCGCACCCGGAACCTGGGGCAACGTGAGAAGGAACAGCCTCTATGGTCCGGGCATCAATACTTTCAATCTCGAGGCGGCCAAATCCTTCACGATTCCGTGGAGGGAGGGCATCGGCATTCAGTTCCGGGCCGATGCGCAGAATGTGTTCAACCATCCCAGCTTCGCACCTCCGAGCGGGACCGGTTTGGGCAATGTACTGACTGCGGGCGGCCCCGGCCAACCCTACGACAACGGGACGCCCCTCAGTTCGACCACAATCGGTGGGCGCAACCTGCAGCTTGCGCTGCGCGTGAGCTTCTAAGCACTAGTTGATTCTGCTTCTCATGGAAGAGACGGCGATCTTCGCCGTCTCTTCTTTTTTGGCTGATAATTTATGATTTGCCTGACAATAGAGTCTGGGTGGTCAGAATGATTGCGAAGGTTGGAATAGCTGGGTGCGTCCTACTGGCGGGCGTTTCGTTGTGTCTCTCGCAGGGGACAGAAGACAAGCAGCAGGAGTTTGCGGCGCACATCCAAAAGGCACACAGCTACCTCGATCAAAAGCAGCCTGCCCTGGCGATTCCGGAGTTTCAGGCCGCTGTGGCCATCGATCCTGAAAATGTGGATGCGCAGGCCAACCTTGGGGTTCTGCTGTTCTTTCAGGGCAAGGCGGCCGACTCTATTCCCCACTTCCGCGCGGCGCTGGAGCGTGAGCCTGGTCTGGCGAAGATTCAAGGCCTGCTGGGCATGGCCGAGATCCGCACCCTGGACTTTGCCAATGCGCATAAGGATATGGAAGCCGCCTTCCCGGCGGTACAGGACCCACGCTTTCAGATGCAGCTTGGCCTGGAGCTTGTCGGGCTCGATACGGAAAGCGGCGACCTGGAGAAGGCCGCGGCCGTCCTCGCGCAGTTGCTGAAGGTCGCGCCCGATAGTCCGGAGGTGCTCTATGCCGCCTACCGCACCTATTCCGATCTAGCGGGTGAGTCGATGCTTGCTCTGTCGCTGGGTGCGCCCGACTCGGCGCAAATGCATCAGTTGTTGGCCCACGAAGACATCCGGCAGGGGAATACCGTCGCCGCCATCGGGCAATATCGCAAGGCCATTGCCATCAATCCGCATCTTCCGGGCGTTCATTTCGAATTGGCCGAACTGCTCCATACCTCCACGGACGACAAAGTTAAGAAGGAGGCCGAACAGGAATACCACGCTGCGCTGCTGGAAAATGCGCAAGATGAGAAATCGATCCTGAGGCTCGCGGAGATCAACGCGCAGAAAGGAAATGCCGAGCAGTCTTACGACGAATACATGAAAGCCGTCGAGCTGCAACCGGCCGATGCGGATGCCAAACTTGGATTGGCGAAGATCCTGATTGAAATGAATCAGGCCGATAAGGCGCTGCCACTGCTTGAGGACACGGTGAAACTGGAGCCCACGAATGCCACCGCGCACTACCGACTGGCGGCGCTGTATCGAAAGATGGGCCGCGCGGACGATGCCAAGCGCGAGGTGGACCTATACCAGAAATTCAAAGACATGAAAGAGAAGCTGCGGACCCTTTATAAAGAATTGCAGGTTCAGCCTAAGGAAATTCGTGCGGACGAGCAGGATGAACAATAGGATCGAAGAGGGAGGCATTGCCGGAGGGTCGACCGCGCTGCAGGCTGCGATTCTCCGATCATGCATGGCGCTTTTCATCGTCTGCATGAATCTGGGCGCGATGGGACAGATGGGAACCCCGACCCCGCTGCCGCCTGCAGAGCGTAAAAAGGCGGAAGCCGAGAGCAAGGCGAGCGGAACCCTGACAAACTATCCGCATTTAGTCGACATTACGGGCTCCACTGGTATTCATTTCGAGCATCTGTCAAGTCCGGAGGCAAAATTCATTGCGGAGTCGATGAGCGGCGGCGTCGCCCTGATCGACTACGACCGCGATGGCTGGCCGGACATTTATTTTACGAACGCACAGAGCGTGGAAATGGCTCTGCATGGGACCAAGGCGCGGAGCGCTTTATTTCATAACAATCGCAATGGGACATTTACGGATGTCACCGACAAGGCAGGGGTAGGCTATCCGTGCTGGGCGATGGGCGCAGTCGTTGGCGACTACAACAACGACGGCTGGCCCGATCTGCTGGTGACCTGTCTGAGCGGCGTGGTGCTCTATCGCAACAACGGCGATGGAACGTTTACCGATGTAACCAAAAGTAGCGGGCTAGCCGGTGATTCTGGGTGGGCGACTGGAGCGGCTTTTGGAGATTATGACGGCGATGGCTGGGCCGATCTCTTTGTGTCGCATTATGTGGACTTTCACCTGGATGATCTACCCGTATTCGGTTCCGGCAAATCGTGCAAGTACCTGGGACTCGATGTGCAGTGCGGTCCACGCGGGCTGAAGGGAT
>QIAL01000510.1 GCA_003225535.1 Acidobacteriota bacterium
TTTGGTGCTGCCGTTCGTCTGCCATTGGTCCGCCAGTGTCGTCAGCGTCCCCGACATCATCAGGCCGTCAGTCGTCCTCGGGGAGCATCTCTGGTGCTTGAATGTGACAGCGAACGGTGGTGAGAAGGCTGGTGGATGGCAGTCGTCAAGCTCAAAGCGAATGGTTGCCGTGGAGACTGTAGAACAAGCTGGTTGCCAAGGAATTTGACGAGGAGAGATGGTTCTATCACACAAGTCGAGACAGAGAATAAATTGTCCATTTTCTCATCATCTGACGTTTGCCAAAGCTGTGGAAGCTCGTTGGTGTTGACGGGGCGTTGTTGAGTTGTCTTGTGGACATTTAAGTGGTGAGCTGCTGCTGTTCTGCTGTCCGTTGCTTTGGCGATATCACCGATGTGATGGCGATTAAGAATAGTCCGTTTTCCAGTCACTGACGAATGTCGACGTGCCCCCAGATTGCTGATATGAACAGCTGGTCATTGATATCCATCGTTGCCTTGAGAAAGATGCCTTGCTGCTGTTCCAGAGTCCATTGCTTGCCAATATCTCTGACGAATGAGCCGAGGGAGAAGAGCCTGTTCCCCAGCTTCTGACGCGTCTCCAACATGCCCCCGACTATGCTGAAAAGCGCCCAGAGGGTATTCAAAGCAATCCAGAGGGTTTATATGATTGCGGAAGGATGGGGGAGGATAGAGATGGAGGGAAAATAGTTCCATTGTTGAAGGGTTGTCCGTAGAGAGGACTGGGGGTGTATGGCTGGATAGCTGTAGTTGACAGTTCCCCAGAGTGACGCCTGGCTCCTGCCCCACCCTCCGTTGCTTGCCGAAACCTCAGACGAGATAACCAAGGGCGTATAGTCCATTATCCAGTGTCCGACGTGTCCCGAGATGCCACCATGTTCTTTGTTGTTAACAGAAGACTATCGGCTTGTGTTTCCACCTTGATAGGGGAGCCTTGCTGCTGCGTTCGATGCTTGGGAGATGCTCCGGTTGCCATGGCAGCATCTGTGGTAACCCGCACGTCATTGGACGTCAGAAGAGAGTCTATTTCCTGCCTCCATGATGTGCTGGCGCGTCCTTAGCTTATCAATGATTGTGTAGCTTGGCGAGGTGAGTGTTGAAGTTGGTAGAGCAGCTCGGCTGACTCTTGGATGGCAACGTCACAACTTGAGAGGGCGGAAAAAGCGTCTGGAGAGAGCAGAGGATGCTTGGCTGGCTCAGAGGCTTTGACGCGTTTTGCACCAGTGTTCGACTTGAGAGAGAGCAGCTCGGAGAGGCCCTGACGCGTCCCCAGCTTGGCGAAGCTACTTGGCTGGCTCGCGGATGAATCGTCTCGACTTGAGGGAGAAGAAAACGCATCAAAGAGCCTTGCTGGCTCTAGGGCTCTGACGCGTTTTGCACTTGCTTGGAGAGGCTTTGACGCGTTGTGCACTTGCTTGCAGAGGCTCTGACGCGTCCTCAGCTTGGCGAAGCTGCTTGGCTGGCTTGTGGCTGGCAATGCCTTGACTTGAGAGACGACAAAAACCAAAAGAGAGGCTCTGACGCGTCCTCAGCTTGGGGGGTGGGGGCAGAGCTGAAGGAGGCTTCAACGGCTGGTTCCTTGGAGTCCTTGGCTGCATCCTTGGCTATCGGTTTCGTCTGTTGCTCCAGAGCTGACATCCAGAGAGAAACGCGTCGTTCCACCTTCCCCAGTGAGGGAGAGAGGGGAGCAGAGGCTTGCCCCCAGCTCTCTCAGCAGCTTGAAGGATCGATTTGCTCCATTGCTGACGCGTCAAAGGCGGCTTCCAGAGGCGAGAGAGTGAGCCAGGGTTGTTCTCCAGTCCGAGGGTGTTCGTCTGTCATCGTTGCTCTGTCGTATTTCTTGAGGGTTCGAGCATAGGTGTTTGAGTTTGGCTGGAGTAGAGTGTGGTAAGGGGAAGAGAGGCGATTTACTTTTTTTTTTTTTTCTTGTTGGGGGGGTGGGGGGTACCCGAAAATTTTTCAAACCCAGCCATGGCTCTGTCGCGGCCATGCTGTGTTACGATCACCAGCCAAACGGAAGAGCTGGAGCTGCTGAGCTTTAAAAAATCAAAATCCGTCCTACCTCACACTTGTCAACTCGACAAAACGCTATGTGACTGCATTTCCTCCCTGAAAAGTCGATTTCTAAGCCACAAAATTTTGAAAAGCCCCCCGTGATCAGGTGACGTCACTGATTCCAAATCCGGTCGAATTTTTCAATTTAGGGCACTTTTTGAAAAAAAGGGACTTTTGTGAAATCGGTAAAACGCTGTTTGACTGCTTTTCCTCTCTGAAAAGTCGATTTCTAAGCCACAAAATTTTGAAAAGCTCCCCGTGATCAGGTGACGTCACTGAGTCCGAATCCGGTCGAATTTTTCAATTTGGGGGACTTTTTGAAAAAAAGGGACTTTTCAGCTCGGTCGGGAGCCAACAGCTCGGTACACAGCTTGGCCGGCTCAACTCTCTACTTGGAGACCAAGAGGGGGGTACACGGCTTGGAGCCGGACCAACCTCTACTCTCTGATTGGAACCAAGCGGGGGGGACATGCAGATCAGCTCTCGGTTTGGCCAAGGGGGGAGTACACAGCTTGGAACCAGCTCAGCTCTGTATTTCTTAGTGAGTTTGCCAAACGGCCAGTTTTTGGCCTCTGGCCAGAGGTGGGGAGGTCGAATCCGCCTCTCTCCCTCCATTTTGGCCCAAGGGGGGGGTACAAGGCTCTTTTCTCTGCTTGTAACACCAAGGGGGGGGTACACAGCTCTTTTCTCTGCTTGTAACACCAAGGGAGGGGTACACAGTCCAAAATTAACCCCTCTGACTTACTCTTAACAAAAAACCGTGGTCGTTTTCGGCGTATAGCCTCTACCTAAGTTCTCCATGTAACTATGGGGTTAGAGAGGGGCAAACGGTGCGAATCCGGGTTTCTAAGGTCCGGAGGCCTCTCCGCACGTTGTTCAACCTCCAGTGAGGGGCAAAGTGTCAACTACTCGTTGTGAGAGGGAGTTGAGGTTTTCTTATGTAACACCCTCTCAGTTTTTAAGCTAACTTTTGCCTCCCCAGTTAATGGAGGGGATGGCGAAGTTTGGAGGCGAACTGTTGAAACGCCCCTTGGGAAATTTGAGAACCAAGAATTCTTGATTCTCCAATTCGCCGCGGGGCTCTATCATAGAATCGGCTGGTTTTCGCTGTATAGCTTCATTAATATGTGAGCTTCATTTTGTTCTTAAGGTCGGAGGGGATCCAGCCAGTGGTTGAGGCTGCATTTGATTTCAAAATTTATAGCAGTCATTCTGCTTCATTGTTTACTGTGGGCGTAGTGCTACGCCGGATGGTGTCACCGTCTTAAGCTCAAGTAAAGGAGACCCCTTTATTTAGAAGCCTGCAAAATTTCAGTGTAACAGCACCATTCCCCATGGACTTAATCAGAGAAGCTCGGGGTGTGACTTCTTTGCTTTGGTTCTCAAATTTTCCACCAACCTAACGTAAATAACGAACGGCCAGACTCTAAGGTAATAGCTTCATTAACGTCTAAGGATTCGAAAAAGCTAAGGTGGTCGCCAAACGGTTGAAAACTCGTTGAGTTATTCCAAGAAGTAGCTAAAACAACTTCTCTGGAAAACCACTGTTGAGGTAGTTCTCCGATTTCCATGGCAACCACCTTATAAAAAGCACTGTGAAACTTTCTCTAAAAATCAATTAACGTTGGAGCTCGGATTACACTGTGTTTTGAAGGCGATCGAGTCTCTCTTCGTTGAGTTATTCAAAGAAACAGCAGCAAAACTGTCTCACAGAAGAGGGGGGGGCTATATTCGAAGATAACTCTACAACGGTTTCACGGATTTCGCCGATTTTCGAATAGCATAGAGCGGGAGAGCTAAGGAAGAGATAGAGCTAAGGATGGGCTCTTACGGAGTTGGGGGAGGCGAGCTACGGAATTTTAAAGTTGGGGAAACTCAGTCTCCTGCTTATAAGCTCCCCGGGCGAAGTTAGTTCTCGAATTTGGCGAAAATCCAGCTTATATAGCGATTGGTGGTTTATAAGTCAGAATCGTAGCTTACCCCGAGATGCATCGCCACGTCTTTAGTTTGTCGAAATCGGTTGAGTCTTCATCGAGTTATTCAACGAAGTAGAAAAGTTACATGATGGAACTTGGAAAAAAAATTTTCAGTGTGGCTTTGCTAGGCGGCTGCGGGGCTGTGCAAGGTGGCTTTTGTTGTTGTGCGCCACCGTCCTGTGGCTGTGTTAACCCCAAGTGCCCTTTTTATTTTGGGGGCTCGAAATCGAGCTTACCTTAAACCCCTCGTTTTTTGGGGGCACAAAAATAATAGCAGGGATGCATTATATGCAGGGTAAACAGCTCTCTGGCT
>QIAL01000511.1 GCA_003225535.1 Acidobacteriota bacterium
TGCTGGAGCCCCTCTGCCGCCCCCTCTACGCCTGGGGACGCGTCAAGGGAGCCGAGCCAAGGTAAGGGAAGCAGCAGATACCTTCTATGTTCCTTTTTTTTTTTTACATTTAGCCAATGAATGTTGGAATGCCTTTTTTTTCCTTTGCCTCAGAAGCCCCCCAACCCAAGCCTCTCCATGGTGGAGCCTCTCTACCGTCCTTTTTACGCGTGGGGACACATCAAGGGAGCCGAGACAAGGTAAGGGAAGCAGCAGATGCCTCCTCCGTTCTTTTTTTTTTTGACATTTAGCTAATGAATGTCTGAATGTCATTTTTTTCTTTCCCTTAGAAGCCCCCCAACGCGAGCCTCTCTATGCTGGAGCCTCTCTGCCGTCCTCTCTACGCGTGGGGACACGTCAAAGGAGCCGAACCAAGGCAAAGAATCCAGTTAATAACACTTTTTGCCACCCTTGCTTGGTTTGTTTTCTAACTCTTCTTTTTCATCCTTCTCTTTTTGCCACCAAGTTTCGCCAGCCTACCCCCTCCGCCTCGGGACGCGTCAAGGAGCCAAGACAAGGTAAGAAGCAGCAGTAGAACGCGTTTCTCCAGCTTGTTCTATTCGTTTTCTAACTCTGCTTCTTCGTTTGTTTCTCTTTTTCCACTGTCCCACAGCAACCCGTCGTCCTTGCTGGAGCCTCGCCCGCATCCTCTCTACGCTTGCAGACGCGTCAGCCGTGCATCAGCAAGCTAGCTGAGAAACGTTAGTATCGTTTTGCCACCATTTTTCTCTTTGTTTCTTCTCTGTTTTCTCCAACTTCTTTCTCATCTTCTGACTTGCCTCGGCTTGCCCTCCGCTCAGGAGCTCTTCCGCCATTCAATCTACGCCTTGGGACGCGTCCGCCGAGCGCCAAGAAGCCAAGGAACAACAATTAATACATGCCAGTAGCTTCCTTGCAGCAAGAACAGCAAAGACGAGGCAGCATTTAACTGCAGAAGTTAGAGAAGCAAGTGCTCTACGCCGGGGGACACAAGCATCACTTCTCATCACTGCTATCAGTAATCTCTCTGGAGACACGTCGGAAGCCTTGGACGAAGCACTTGGCAAAGAAGAATCAAGAAGGGCTGCTCTACTGCTCGCCATCGATGGCGGGATTCTCCAGCTTCTCACAACGATGGAGACTGACAGCCGAGTTCGCCAAGGACCAAATCACAGGCCTCTACGCCAGCACTAACCACAATTCAAAGTATGACGTCGATTCGTCTCATGTCGACTGGCAGACTCTAATCTTTATTTTCATCGTTTTCCTTTGGCAGGCCGCCCGCACTCCTTGCATCGATGCGTCGCCCTCCGCTCTACTCCTCCGCCTCCTCAACACCACGGAAGAGCCAGACGCACGCCGTCAGCACTCAGCAGAGTTCGCCCGCCGTTCGATGGAGATTCGCATGGCAGTTCAACTAATCTCGGCCAGCAAGAGAACGTCACCAAGGAGTTCACACTGTTGCTGTCGTCATGGCGACGACGCACACAACGACGTCCGTCAAGCCTTGGGGCGTAGAGTTCTCTTGGAATCGCCACCCCAGAACAAAGAGAGCCCTTTGATCAGTTGATCAGTATAACGAATTCAAGTGTCACGTCCGTGCTGGCAACATCTCCCTCCCGACATCGACAAATGCCAAAAGTTGAGGGCGTAGCGGCAGAGAGCATCGCAGGTGAACGTCCTTGTTCTTTTGTTGTTTACTATGGTCATCGTCGTCCTTGCTCTGACGATGCACCGTTTGATTGCTTTTAGATTGCCAACGGCTTCCTTTCGATGGTGCGACTTGCGGAGGACATCGTCCTCACGGCATAGAGGTCGCCACTCTGGAACTAGGCCGCATCCTTCCCCGGGGTGCTCTGACATCGCCGTCAGTGTTGTCATTGTTGGAGCTCTGTCCTTGATGCTGAATGGTAAGAGTTTGCCTTCCTTCGTTGTCTTCTGTCACCTTGGCATAGACTGACACGATTCCTCTCTCTATGTAGCTGCCGGAGCGCTGTCGTTCCCTTCGTCAACATTGGAACACATTCTGCAGCGAATCCCGACCTCCGTCATCGCGGCTTCAACGTTGGATCATGCTGCGACGATTCCAACCTTTCTCCTCTGCGTTTTCAGTTCAGCCTCGCCTTCACGCCGAAGCTCCCCTCGACATTCGCACTCTGTCGTTCGCCACAACATCTCCAAGTTTCGAAGAGCTACGCCAAGCATCAGCCGAGGCGTGAGCAATGGCGGCTCGTCTCAGCACATCGGTGAACATCAGCGTAGAGTTCGGCTTGACGATATCAATAGCACGCCTCGACAAGGATATCGACATCGTTCTGGAGGCCTCTGTGATCAAAGAACCTAGCTGAAGCCAGGCCGGGGATTCGTCATGGCGGAACGGCGATATCAAGGAGCAAGAGACTGGCGTAGAGTTGGTCTCCAAACTGCCACGGATCGTGTCGATCACCAACTATGCCCAGGGGGCAGCCAGCGCAAAGGGAGAGCTTTA
>QIAL01000494.1 GCA_003225535.1 Acidobacteriota bacterium
TCGATCCCAAATTGCAGCTTCAATCCGTTCAAGGATTCCACCAGCCCGGCTGCCAGCACCACTCCCAAAATCCCGTCGAAGGCTCCTGCATTCGGGACCGTGTCTAGATGCGACCCAATCAAGATTCGCGGCCCTCCCGGCGACGCCGCGGGATAAAATCCTCGCAAATTTCCGACCGCATCCACCGACACGGACATGCCAAGCGCGCTCATCCAGAAAGAAACTTCCCGGTGGCAATCGCCCATCGGTGCCGACAAAAAAGTTCGCCGTGTGCCGCCGGTATCTTCGGAAAACGACGCCAGCTTGCGGCAGCGCGCGATCGCCTTTTCCGCGAGATTTGTAAAGCCGCTTCTCGTCAACACTGAATTTCACTCTCGCTTATGGCCCAAGTTTCGATTCATCAAAACTCGCGAATCAACTTCGCTGCTCCGCACCCCGCGACAATGAGCGCCAACATGATTTCCCACCCGTACCGGCTCCCATAAGTCGCCACGGGATAGTGAGAACTCAACATCAAGAAGACGACTGGCACGGCCATAAACGTATTGTGCTTCGAACGCAGCTTCGCTTGCGCGCCAAGCGAAGCATCGAATTTCTCGGCCGCTGCTGCCGCCGCGATCATCTTGCGCTGTGCGGGAAGAATACGCATCCACACGTTCAAGGTCATGATGGTGCCGAAGATCGCTCCCACGTGGATGTACGCAGCACGGCCGCTGAACACGTGCGTCAATCCCCACGCGGCGGCCGCCGTCGTCACCAGACCAAATCCCGCGAACGCGGCTTGCGACTTTCCCAAGGGTGACCGCGCCGCCAGATCATAGATAATCCATCCCCCCACCATGGCGGCTACGCCGATCGCAATTCCGGCTTGCTTCGAAATGTCCGCAACGTCCGGATCGATGAGCCCGTCCCCCACGTAATAAACAAGAACGAGCAGAACCGCGCCGCCCACCCAGGTAATCAACGCTTCCCAGCGAAACCAGCGCACCTGTTCCGGCGCGACGCCCAGCGATTTTTGTTTCTCGACGGAATAAAAACCGCCGCTGTGCACCATCCAAACCGCTGATGCTTTTCCGTTCGCTGCCACTTTTTTCTCAAGCTTTCCGAACTGGCCGTCAAGCCACGTGAAATAGTACGTCTGCCCGACCCACATGATTCCTGCGAAAACGTGAATCCATCGCAAGCCGAGATTTAGCCATTCGCGGATCGCGGAACTCATCTCAGCTTCCCCGGTATGTCGTGTAGCCGTTCGGACTCAGCAGCAGCGGTATATGGAAATGCGATTCGCCGCTCCGCACTCGAAAAGTAATTTCCACCACCGGGTACATCCCTTCCTGGTTGGAGGCTGCAAAATAATCTGCTGTGTCAAACGCCACCCTATAAAGGCCTTCGTGCAGTGTCGCGCCTTCCGGCAACAATTGGTCGCACCGTCCGTCCTGATCGGTTTGCCCGGAGCCGAGCGCAGACCATTCGCCCGCAGAATCTCGGCGGTCCAGGCGCACCGGCATGGCGGAGGCAGGCGCGCCCTTGGCCGTATCCAGAACGTGTGTCGAAATGCGATTCATTCCGCGAGCCACTTTTTCATTCGAATGTGCATGATTTGCTGCTGCTCCTCGGCTGCAAGCTGCAGTTCGGTGGCGTCATCATTGTGCAGCCGTCGCCGCAGAATCTCCAAAATTTCGTTGGCCGATTTTCCCGTCGCGCAAACTATAAAGATGCGGCCAAACTTTTGCTCATACTCGCGATTGCCCCATTTCAGCGCCATCTTTATGGCTTCGTCCGCCGCTGCGGCTTTTTGTTGTTCTTGTTCGGACCACGCTGACGACTGCGGCGCGACAGTATTGTCAGCGCTCGACTCGCCGATTCGCGGATGGCTCCGAAACGCTTCCAGCCGATCCGCTTCGCTGAGGGCGTGCCAAATTTCATCCGATAGCGCCAGCAACGTGGTTTCATCTTGGATCGGTCTTTTTGAAGCCATTTTTGTGGCCCAAGTTCCCGAACCGCAGCAAGCGACAATCTCGCGAGCAGCTTCTTCTTCCGGCAATCCGTTCCAGCGAGCCAGCGCCTCGCTCACCGCTTCGTCTCCGAGGCGCCAAGCTGCCCGAGGAATTCGGCGACAAGATTGCCAGCCACGGCTGACCGATAGCGAGCTGTAGAGCGAATATCGTCGATGGGCCGAATCTCTTTCGTCACACTTTTTCTTGCTGCATCGATTATTGATTGTTCGACTTTGTTTCCAGTGAGCAGTTTTTCTGTTTCAGTTAATCGCAGCGGAACAGGCGCAACGCTTCCCATCGTAAGACGCACATCGCGGATCGTGCCGTTTGAGATGTCTCCCAACGCCGCGAGACAAACTTTGGATATGGCTTGTGCGTTACGGGCCCCGACTTTCCGCGCGTACGAAATGTATTCAGAGAACCGGCGCGGAAGAGAAATATCGCGAATCAATTCGTCAGGAGCCATCGCCGTCTGCTTGTAGCCGGTGTGAAAATGTCGATAAGCCACACGCCGTTCGCCCCGCACAGAAATTAGCGTCACTTCGGCGTCGTACACAAGCAGCGCGGGAAGGGAATCGGCAGCAGGAGAAGCGTTCGCGATATTGCCCCCGAGTGTTCCGCGATTCTGGTTTGCAATTCCGCCGGTCCACGATGCAGCCATGGCCAGCAAGGGAAATTCCCGCGAAACAATTTCATGCTGGCGCAGCGCGGTATACGTGCACGCCGCTCCGATGCGGATTCTGTCTGGAAACACTGCAATTTGGCGAAGCTCGAGAATATTCCAGATGTTGATCAATTGTCGGTTGGGCAGTTTTCCCGCTGAGTACAAAACCATCACGTCGGTCCCTCCGGCAATCGGCAGCCATTGAGCCGGTTCGTTTGCCATCAAAGAAAGAACGGCCTGCAAATTGCCCGGCGAAACGAGCTTGTATTCGGATGGATCCGCCCTCATTTTGCAACTCTTCGCCGCGCTGCCGTTGTCACCGCTTGGAAAATCTGCATGTAACCGGTGCAGCGGCAAAGATTGCCCGCAAGCCCCTCTCGAATGTCCGCAAGCGCTGGCTCCGGTTTCTTCTCGAGCAAGTGTACTGCGGCAAGAACCA
>QIAL01000495.1 GCA_003225535.1 Acidobacteriota bacterium
GCGACGACAACGTGCATTTTCAGAACAGCATTCAGATGATCAATGCGCTGATCAACGCCGGGAAGCAGTTCCGGCTGATGATTTATCCGAATAAAACGCACAGCATCGCGGGGAAAGATGCGCGGGTGCATCTGTTTACGATGATTGTGGAGCACTTTGAGAAGGAGTTGAAGAACCAGTAACCAGTGGTCAGCAACCCGCGACCCGCGAAGACGAAGCCGCTCTATTTGTGCCGGCCAGAACCTCGACGCGGAGCTTCCTTGGAAGAGCTCTCTTTCGAAGAGTCCTTCGACGAGCCTTCCTTGCTCGAACTCTCTTTGGACGCGCCATCCGCTTTGGATTTGTCGTCCTTCTTGTCTTTAGAGGCGGAATCGCCGCCCGATCCCGGCGAAGAGGACTTCTTCGCGTAGTCGGTGACGTACCAGCCCGAGCCCTTAAACTGCACGGCTGGCGCGGAAATCATCTGTTCGACCAGGCCGCCGCATTCAGGGCATTTCTTGACCATCTTGTCGGAGAACTTCTGGATTTTTTCGAAGCGATGGCCGCACTTCTTGCACTGATATTCGTAAAGTGGCATGTGATGTAAGACGGTTGCGAGGGACAACTTCGTTTCACATCGATTTTAGGGGCGAATCAGCGAAGCGTCAATTTGATCGGCTTCTCCCGACCGCAGAATCGACGCTCAGTTCGTCTGACCGGGTTGGCGGGACTCTGCTGACCGAGGCGCAACCGGTGCATGCGTACCCTTCACGTAGCGATAGAAGCGAGGTTCTCCTCGTCCGATCCAATAGAGCGAGTGGTAGTCGTCGATCCCAGGTCCCGCAGTGAGGAAGCTGAAAAATACGTGATGAGAAGGCCTGACGACAATTCCTGCGTGTCCAGGCCACACGATAATGTCGCCAGGTTCAGGCTGCGTAACGCGGCGAAATCCTTCAACAACGCCGTCGTAAAGATCTTCGGAACTCGAGTACGCGTAAGGAAATCCGGCGCGCTCGTAAATCGCGTGAACCAGGTGCGAGCAGTCGTGACCGGAATTACGCCGCACTTTGGAGTCGAGTGCGGCTGCGATGATGGACAGACGTTCGTCTTGGCTTAGCGTGCGGTCGATCTTTCGCCCGGGCTTCGCAGGCACACCGCTGGACGTACGCGATTGTTGGAGCGGCTGTTGCGCCACGGCGACGCACAGTCCGACCCCACAACCCAGCACCGCGACCGCAGACTTCACATAAAACCGCATTGCCCTATTCTGATCGCGAATTGGGCTTCTAACGAGGTAACGGTAGTGCAAGGACCGGACCAGGCGGCTCCTAAGTCCTTACTTTGGTGGCTCCAGGCGTTGCCGGGCTGGAGAAGGCTTCGCTGTCGCAGGCTGAGCTGTCGCAGCCTGAGAGTCATTCGCGTTCCCAGACTCGATACTCGTGGACGTCGTGGCCTTTGCTTCCACTTCGGCACCCTTGTACTTGGGTTCGCTTACATAGCCGTGGATATGGTCCTTGCTGATCTTGTTGATCACCAACTCAGCCGGCGTCTTCGAGTCCGCCGGGTAGAAAAACATCGGCTCATAGATGTTGACGTGCTTCTTCGACACCCTGAGATCATCGATCAGCATGTCGAGATCGGCATACTCGTGCTTGGTGTTGGCCTTGCGCAATTGCACGCCCACCGGTCCCTCACGCTGGAACTGCTTGCTCTTGTCGAGGTCGAACTCGTAGTAACTCCGTTCTCCCTTCTTCTCCAGCATCACGAGTTCCTCGTGAGTGGTCGCGATGGAGCCTTGGAGTTCAGTACGGGCGCTGGTCAGATCCTGACGATTTGCGTCGATTTGCCTGGCCTGGTCGTCCAGTTGGCCCTGCATTTTCTTCCAGCGCGGGTCATCGATGCGGTGACGGGTAGCTGCGCCGACCATCGGCTTCCGATAAACCCCGGGCTGCGCACCAGTGGATTTCTCGGCCTTGTCCGCTGCCCTTTCCGCAGTCATCGCGTCGAGCTTGGTACTGAGAGCATTTACCTGATCGCGGGTTGCGTTCAGCGTGGAGGTGACGGCGCTATTCTGCTCTGTCAGTTGCTTGGATACGTTGTGCTCATGGAAGGCGTAGCCGCCGGCGGCGATCACGAGGGCCGAAAGCCCCGCAACCACGGCCCGGAATCGAACGATGGAACCTGCCACAGACACTAATTCCTGCATGGGAGATCTCCTCGGTGCCCTGTTGGAGCAAGTGGAGTACCATGGGATGGCGCGCTAATCTATTGAACAACAAGGGATTATCGTTTCCTTTCAGCCCATCCAACTGGCTCAATTTTCGCGCCACTGTGAAATCCTTGCCGCTACGTGCTGTTTTTGGGCTGCACGAGGCGCCGCGGGGCAACGTTGCGCCAGGCGGCTGCAATGGCCTTGGCTAGGACTTCTTTCTTTGCGGCTTTGAGTTGGACGCTGGTCGCGCCGCGGCGTCCCCAGGCGCCTTTCACGGGGATGAATATGTCCGGATAATCCTTCGAAAAGTAGTGCTGATCTTCGGGCGAGAGCTTGACCATCCCGCGGGTCTTGTCGGGGTAGCCGAGCGTGGCGAAGATCTTTCCGGCGACTCGGAAGTCGGGATGGTTCATGTGCTGGCGCTCTTCGGTTTCGTGGTGCGACAGGGCTAGTTTGCGGAAGGCTGCTGGGGTCATGAGCGGCTCCTATTTCGCCTGCATAACGTGCTAATGGATCGGAACGTTACGCTGATCATTTCAGATTGTAGATTTCT
>QIAL01000496.1 GCA_003225535.1 Acidobacteriota bacterium
CGTCGACGATATGTTGCAGCAGGAAAACCTCGACGGCTGTATCGCCGTCGTACCGCCGGAAAACATTTCCGATCTCGGAATCAAACTGCTAACCCTGGGTATTCCCTGCGTGGTGGAGAAGCCTCTTGGCGCATCGCTGGCGGAAGCGCTGGCGCTCCGTGACTGCGCTGCCGCAACGAAGACTTCGAACATGGTTTCGGTGAACCGGCGATTCATGCCGCTTCTCAACCGAGCGATCAAGTGGACCGGCCGGGCCGGCCGTCTTCGCTACGTACACTGCACTCTCGCGAGGCAGTCCCGCAAGGAGCCCGACTTCCTCTGGGCCACAGCGGTCCACGCGGTAGATACTTTGCGCTACATCGCGGGGCAAGTTGTCGCATTTGACCTTCGCACTCTGACGGCACGCGCAGGCGAAACAGGATGGTATGGCCTGGACCTGCAATTCGAGAATGGGATTTCTGGACGTGTCGACGTGCTGCCTACAGCAGGAATGGTGGAAGAAACCTATGACCTGTTCGGCGACGGCTTTCGCGCATCGGTCACGTGCCCGTTCGGTCCGCAACTGGGGTGGCGCTGCTTCCGGGACGGCCGACTTGTCGAAGCGGAAAATGTGTCCGCCGAGACGCCTGAAGACATCGTGAATGGTTGCTATGACGAAGCCGCAGCGTTTCTTGAAATCCTAAAAGGTGCTACTTCAAAGCCCTCGATTGCCGAAGTCTTTCCGTCGGTCGAACTCTGCTTTGCGATCGCTCGGAGTGCAAACGAGGGCGCGGCGCGCCAGGGAAGTCTGCGGTGAAATCGATTCCGCGTGACAGCTTCAGACGCCTTTTCGCCAGCCGCGATCGTTCTCTCCTTTGAGTTCCATGGTGATGGAACCGTCGGGATTGACCGGCTGTTCACATGCCCAGGCGATCGGCTTTTTCACACCACTGCGAATCTCAAGCTGGGCAGAAAGGTTGAGCTTGCCGTTGTAGCCTTTCGGAAGCAGGAAGGACGCTTGCCGGAGGCCGCCGCCCTGAGGATGTCCTGCGTCGAGTGCTCCTCTCAAACTGATTGTCCCGTCGGGACTCTCCAAGTGCAACCACAGCACTCCCGGGACCCCCGCCACTCCACGGTTGCTGACGCATACGATCACTTCGAAAGTGTCATATCTCTTTCGTTGCCAAACCCAGGAAGGCCGCAGACGGTATCCCAAACTGGTGCGGAGGCGTTCGAATCCGCGAGGGTACATCTCGTTATAGCGCGCCAGATTGTCCGCTTCGGTCCAGAGAGACCAGTAATTCGCCCGCACATCCAGAACGTGCAGCATGTAGTTTTCCATCACGTTGATTCCAGCCGCGTCCGATTTGAGTGCATGTGTGTCGTACTGGCGGAAGTAACCATCCTCGAGGATGGCCGCGGTCCAGGGCGGCCGGTTGGCGAGTTCATCGATCTGAATCGGTTCCTCGACGATAATGCTATCCGATCGCATCCACGCGCCTGCCCGCACGGCCATGTCAATCACAGCGCGGTTGCCGACGTTGCTGATATCCGGCTGCGTATTGACGGCGAGGGGCGTTTTCTTCCAGGTGTCGAGTTGGCGCGCCGTCATGTTCACGAAAGTTCGCTCCGCTGTGACATAGTCCGGGAAAGGATTCGGAAAGTTGCTGGTGTGTCCTTCGCCCCAGAACCCGTACTGCATCAGATCCATCCATTCGATCAGGGGATTGCCCTCAAACTCTGCCGCCAGTAGATCGTTCAACTCCGCGAATGCCTTCTGAAATTCCGGGTGGTCATAGCGAGGTTCCCGAAATTGGGCATCGCTCTGGCCAGGGATGCGTCCGATTTTCACCAGTGGAATTCGCTCGCGCAAAAATGGAGGAAGGGCAACCTGCTCCGGCTGGAAAGAATAGTTCGACAACTGAATTCGAAACGCGACGCGAAGTCCCTTGCGCTTGGCCGCGTCCATGGTCAGGGCCCAAACCGGATCAAGATCTAGCAGTCCGGGGCGAGATTGCACGTTACGCCAATCGCAGCGAATATACAGAACGTCGACGAAGGGCAGGCTGGAGATTTTTTCTACATGCTGTTCCAGTGTTTCTCGGCCGGCGCGCACCGCAAGAGATGGCCCACTCTCTTCCCAGCTGTATCCCACGAGACCGAATCCTGGATTCCGCAATGGTTTTTCCGAGGGTGTGGTGAACAAAATGGTTTGCCAACCCTGGTCTTGCTCGATATCGAAGGGCCCCTGGTCCAGACGGTCTCTTGGCGGCTGCGGGAAACAAATTGGACCGTCCCCGGTCGCGGCGGATGCAAGATTCAGGCGCGTCAGAGCAGACAGGACTGCCGCGCTTTTCAGGAGGTCTCTGCGACGCATGGCGGTGATTTCCTTCTTGATGCGAAATGGACAACAGCTTCCGTTGTCGATCCCGCTGAATACACTCGATTCTCCGTTTGCTTTCGTTTACTTTACCATCGCTTTCTGTTCATGTTGCTTTTTCGACGTTGATTCCCGCCGTATTCACCATCCCTGTCGCAGGCTGCGGTTGGGAAATGCTCGAACGAAACGGCGAGGGCTGGTGATGTCTGGAATATCTCTGTACTTTCCGTGAAATCGGAATCGACCATACCGTGTTGCGTGTGATTTTGGTCACTTCTGGCTCTG